>JBCDFB010000089.1:0-9310 GCA_039178655.1 Pseudomonadota bacterium
CCGGGATAGGCGCCTGCCCCACAATCAGCGCCTCCAGAGTGTTCCGGCTGAAGGCAGTGCTTTCCGCCTCCGTGAGAATGCGGTCGGGAAGGTTCACCAAATCATCAGTGCCGAAGGCCACCGGTAATATGCTCGCCGCGCGCTCCACTGAAACATCAAAAGCGCGGGCCAAAGCCTGCCGCGACAAGGCCGTGGACACGGTACAGTCGCGCAGGACAGCGTTTTGCAGTGTGCTCGCCGCGCGGCCGAGGCGCGTGTAGGCCGGCGCAACCACATCCTGGGCAAGGCGATCTGCAGTGTCAGGCAGCGTTGCCACCACCTCGGCAGCGTTCACCTGCGCCGCGTCGAAGCTGCGCGCCACCCCCGCATCTTCCGGTTCGCTCTCGCCTTGCTCCACAGCGGCGTCCTGCGCAGCAGCAAACCCGCCGGAGAGAACCATCATCACCGTCAAAACAGCGCGGATCATGCCCTTTCCTTCAGCATCGCCTCGATCTGCGACAGCCGGCGCCGGTATTTGCGCGCCTGCGCATCAAGGGAGAAGTTGGCCTCCACAAATTCTTGCGCCCGGCGAACCCGTGCGTTGCGCTCTTCTTTGTTTGCGCGAACGGCCCGAAGCTGCGCGACCGCACTTTCCAGCTTCGGCGCGGCCCAAACCTGGTCCTGATCGACAAACAAATACTCGTTCGGCGCCGGTTGCACCAAATCATAGTCCACCGGCCATGCCGTCTCTTCGTTGGTGAAGTCCATGTTCCCGCTGTAACCGGTCGCCACAACGGGCGTCCCCACCACCATGGCCTCAATGAGGCCGAAGCCCCAGCCCTCCGAGCGGTGGAGCGACAAGAAGCAGTCCGCGCCACGCTTGAGCATCATCAAGTCGTCGTAGGTGAGCGTTTCGTTCATCACCGCGATGCGCGCGTCGCGGGAGGCAATTTCCACCACATGATCCCACCGCATCGCCTGGTGCGGGTCCAGGACAAAGTCGCGATTGTGGGTCTTCAGAACCAGCAGCACGTCCTCGTCCGGACCGAAGGCAGCACGAAACGCCTCAACCATCCCGTGGGGGTTCTTGCGCTCAAGGAACGAGAAACTGTCAAACGCGGCCAGCACCACAAAGGTGTCCGGCCCCACCGGCAGCCGCTCTTCCACGTAAGCGCGCGCCTCGCCGCGGTCCGGCACGGTGATGGGCTCCACAGCCATCCCCACGTTGTGCACAGGAATATCAACAGCGTCCTTGTAGATCGACACGCCATACTCTGTGGCGACCCAGATTTCGTCCAGCAGTTTGAGGGAAAGCGCTTGCGACACTGCCGGCGCCGACAGTTCCCAGAAAAAATATCCGATATTGTAGGCCCCATTGAAGATGTCGCGCATGTAACTCAGCGCGATGGGGACTGTCTCGCCGTTTAAATGGATCAGATTGATCTTTGCCGGCCGGGGCGCGTCATTGGCCGTGCGGTTCTTGGTCATGCCAATGGGCGCCGGATTGTCTAGGCCGAAGTCCACGAAGTTCGCCGCAAGCCCGGCACGCTTGATGGTATCGGCGGAAAGGCGCGAGGCCTGTCCGAGCCCGGAAGACTTCTGGAATGGGCCGATAACCTGAAGCGGCACAGCCGCCCCGGGCTTGTTGCTTGCGGGGGGAAACCGTGCCGCCTCGAAGCGGTTGCCGTGGGCGTCAGCAAAGATGAAGCGCCGGCGGGTCAGATCAAAACCCTTGCGCCACAAAAGGTCCGAGTACGTTCGGGCGTTAAACACCGCGCCAAGGTCCGGCCCGTTTTCGTGGACGCTCTGGATAACCCGATCAAACAGCGTTGTACCGGGCGCCCCATCAAACAGCGCGTTGAGATTGCGTGTGGGCACAAATCGCAGCCGGCCGGGCTCGGCGATGGCATCCAGCACGTACCACACATGAAACAAGAGCCGGTCCGACCCCAACGTCGCATCAAGTGCGTCCCCCGCGCCCTCATCTTTGAAGACGCGCAGCATCATCTGCGACAGCGGATAGTCGCGCCCCATCCAGCGCGTCTCCATCCGCCGCAGCGCCTCCACATAGTAGTTGGGGACCAGGCAGTCCTCCACACCAAGGTCCGGCGCCTTGTCGGCGCTCCACCAGGCGACGAAGGCTTCGTAGCGCGACATGTCAGACAGCGGGAAAAGCTCGGCCGCCTCCACCTCGGTCATCGCGTAGGAGAGGGAAATGCGCGAGACCTTGTAGGGCACGCCCACCAGGGGCACAGGCGCATTCAGATAGGCAATCTCGTCCGCACCAAGCGGCACACGGCGCTCGCCGCGGGCCTGGCCGTAATCGTCAATATACCAGCGCAGATAGGCGTTTTTTGCCGCTTCCGACCCGTCGAGCGGATGGGTGACTTGCTTGTTGAGCCGCCTGTGGGTGAAGGCGAGGTAGGGTGAGAGGCTGTTCGCCACGTTTCCGGACTGGGCGCCGTGGAAAGCAAACATACGCTCATGCAGCGGGTAGTGCGCCGGTGTGAACCGCTCCAAAGGAGCGCCGCCCGCCGACAGGGCGCTCACCGCGCTCGCCACGATGGCCCCTTCCAGCGCCGGCCGTAGCACCGCCCGCGTCTCTTCAGAAACGTTGAATTCGCCATGCAGGGTGAACCGGCCAAGTTCGTGGGCGCCGCCGGCCGCGTTCAGCGCCTCAATGACAATGGGCGTCCCGCTGAAAATGGCGGCGTCCGCCACCTCGGTGGGGATGCGCCAGTGAAAGCCGCACAGCCTGGAGCCCATGCCGGCCGCTTCCACGTCCGTGCGCACCATGTCGGCCCGCACCACACCCGCGAGCACATCGCCGGTGCGGAACCTGATCATCAACGGCCTGTCGGGGTGGGAGGGATCAGATGCCCAGCCGGCAACCTCCACAGCCGACTGCCGGTCGATATGAAAATTGGGTGTGAATTTACCGTGGTCCATGGGCGCCGACTCGCTCGTCACATCCAACTTGGTCTGTCTCCGCCCTCACCACACGCCGACCCTTTTTAGGCGGCGCTTCGTCTGCGGCAGTGCGGCGTCAGCCGCGGCTCCGACCGGCCGCCGGCGCACCATCTCCCGTTGCCGCTAAGCGTTGCTTGCAAGACGGGCAATATCGGCGTCGACCATTTCGACCATCATCTCCTCCAGCGAGGTTTCCGCCTCCCACCCGAGTGCGGCGCGGGCCTTTGTGGCGTCACCCAGCAGCACGTCCACCTCGGCCGGCCTGAACAGCGAGGGATCGATGACAAGGTGATCCTCCATCTCCAATCCCGCGTGGGAGAAGGCGATCTCAACCATGTCGCGCACCGAGGTGGTGCGGCCTGTGGCAACCACAAAATCGTCCGGCTTGTCCCGCTGGAGCATCCGCCACATGGCCTCCACATAATCGCGCGCGTGGCCCCAGTCGCGCTTGGCATCAATGTTCCCCAGGCGCAGTTCCTTCTGCTTGCCGAGCTTGATGCGCGCCACGCCGTCGCTGACCTTGCGCGTGACAAACTCAATCCCCCGCAGCGGCGATTCGTGGTTGAACAGGATGCCGGACGAAGCATGCATCCCGAAGCTTTCCCGGTAGTTTACCGTCATCCAGTGGGCAAAGAGCTTTGAAGCGCCGTAGGGCGAGCGCGGATAAAACGGCGTTTTCTCGTTCTGATGCGCCTCCTGGATGAGGCCGAACATTTCCGACGAAGAGGCCTGGTAAAAGCGCGTGTCAGGCTTTGCGATCCTGATCGCTTCCAGCACGTTGACCGCCCCGACGCCGGTGACGTTGGCCGTCAGCACCGGTTGTTGCCACGAGGAGGCGACGAACGATTGGGCGGCCAGGTTGTAGAATTCGTCCGGCTCAGCCTCGGACACGGCGCGCAGGATCGACGACAGGTCCATGAGATCAGCGTCGATGAATTTGATTTTGTGCTCAATGCCCAGCCATCGCAGGCGGTGGTCCGCAACGCCGTAGTGGCTGGAGCGGCGCACGATACCGAACACCTCGTATCCCTTGGCAAGGAGGTTTTGGGCCAGATAGGCACCGTCCTGGCCGGTGATACCCGTAATCAGTGCGCGTTGCGTCACAACAGTCTCGCAGTAGGCGGTCGGATTTGCTCCGCGGTCATAAGCACTAATCAGATCACTCAGCAAACGGCGATTGAGGCCGCGCGCGCCGCGCTGTGACCGTTGCCCCACAAAGGACGCCTTGGAGTGGCATAAAGGCCGATGGGGCTTGCGTGCCGCTTGCGTCGAGCCGCGAGAGCGTGAGACCAAATCGGGTGAGAAACGCAACGAAGGGTGGTGTGCGCGAGCCTATGCCGCGTCCGTGCTCCGCGGCTGCGCACCATAAAGGGCTCTATGGACGCTCAAGTCGTCATACTGGGTTATCACCGCAGCGGCACTTCGGCTGCGACGCAGCACCTTGCGCGCAGTGGTCTTTTCGTGGGCGACCTCCTGCTGGGCGCCAACGCGTCCAATCCCCACGGCCATTTTGAAGATCGCGCCTTCGTCAAAGTTCATGAGGCCATTTTCCGCGAGAACGGGACCCATTGGCTGGCGCCGGAGCCGTTTGTGCCGGCCATCTCCCAGGATTTGCGCCAATCGGTCCGCGAAATTGTCGCCGATCGGACGGCGCACCACGGCACCTGGGGCTTTAAAGACCCCCGCGCGTGCCTGTTTGTGGACTTTTGGCGCAGCGTTCTGCCTGCGCCGCGCTTTCTGGTGTGTCTGCGCCATTACGAGGCGTGCATCGATTCCATTGCCCGGCGTGCCATTGCCGCGATCCGTACCACGCCGGAGCGGGCGGACGCAGCGCTTCAAATGCGCCTTGCCAGCGATCACGACGCCATTGCCCGCTCGTGGGTCTGCCACATGCTGCCGCTGCTGCGCCTGATGCAGCGCCACAGCGACATCGTCCACGCGGTCGACATTGCGGAGCTCGGCGGCTCATTAGCGTCCGATCTCAACCAGCGCTTCAACCTCGACCTTGAGCCGATCCCCCTGTCCGACACGTTCGATCCCGCCCTCTACAGCGCTTCGCCTCAGACGCGAGTTGCGCTCAGCGCACCGGTGAAGGCCACTGCCCAAAAGGTGTGGGCAGCGCTGACGCGGGCCCGGCGAGACCAAAGCGCGCTCAGAGCTGCCGCCTGAGAGCCCGTGCAGGTGGCGACCCCAACCTTCGCCGCAGCGGCGAGCCTTTCCAGCCGGCGTGTGCTCGGCTTCTGCAGCAGCGAGACAGACCCTGGCATCCAGCATCCACAGCTCACCTGGACGCACCACGAGCGCGACCTCTTCGACCCCAACGTCAGCGCCTATGTGATTGCCGACATGGGGCTGTTAAGCGATGCCGCGCTGGCGCTCTTGGCGGGCCGGCCGGTCCTGATCGTCCTCAGCCGGCAGTCCGACATGCGCCATATGGCGCTGCTGGCGTTTGAACGGCTGATCGTGCTGACGCCCCATGACGCTGTGATCAACCGTACCCCATGGCCGATGCCTGAGGGGTGCGGCCCCCACAGCGTCGACACGCCCTCCCATTGGCTGGCACAGCAGTTCGCATCTGGGCCACCCCAAGGCGCTGCCCCCTATAAGCGCCTGTCCAAGGCAAACCTCACCGAGGCTGGCGCGCGGGCGGCGACCCCTCCCATCGCCAACGTCCAGCATTTCTGGCGCGACCTCAGTCATTGCGCTGACCTTGCCCAAACCGTGATGCCCACCGGCCGCATGATCGCGTGCGGTGATGCAAGCCACACGTCCTCGCCCTTCAATCACTTCACGCCGACGGTGCTCTTTTGCGGCGCCGAGAACACTGACGCGCTGAGCGGCGACAAGCTGCGCCAGTCCACCGCCCTTGTCGCACCGTTTGCGCTTCCCCGCGGCACGCCCGTGGATGACGTCATTGCTGGACTGGCAACGGCGCGGGACGAACCCTTCCAGCTCCACACCGTGCTTGTGCTTGCCGAACTGCAGGACGTTACGGTGGGCTGCGTTTACGGTGAGTTTGTGGTGTGAGCCGGGACTGCTACGTGGTCGCCAGCGGGCTTCCACCCCACGTCGGATGGCAACTTCGCGGCGAAAGCCTCCGGGCGGAGCAGCTTGCCGCCCAGGCAAGGTGTGCCTTTGACCGTGTCCAGTATGTAGTGTTTCTGGAGCGGCTGAACCTTTTGCGCAACGAACGCGGCGGCGCAGTGCTCAACACGGTGCCGGACGATGTCGTTGTCATCCCCGCAGGAGCGTTTGAGGCCTTTTGCGCCCGGATTGACCCGTCAGTGTTTATCTTTTCCGGCTCCCAATACGGCCAAAGCGCTGCAACGGCACGCCATCACCACACCATTGTCTACGACATTGCCCCGGAGCGGCTTGACGATCAGAACCTGCCCGATGACGAACGGGCGCGCATCATTGGCCGGCACGAAACGCTCCTTGGGATTTCGGCCAGGCGCTTCGCGCGGCTTGCCGAACAGGCCGAGACCCATGGTGCGATTCTCAATCCCCTTGCCCCCACCCCCAGCGCGCGCGCAACCACCGAACCTGTCCGCACCGCGCTGGTTGAGGGGGCAAGCCCGCCGGCAAACGGTGACCCCCTCCCCGCCCTTCGTGCACTTTTTGACTTTACCGCCGCCCATGCCGACACGCAGGTGATCCTCACCTCAGAGCGGCCGGACCCAAGCGCCCCGCACTCCACCCAGTTCGGCGCGCTTACCCTTGCCTCTCAGGTGACGGCGCTGCTGACGCTGTCCAACACCAACCGCGGCGACCTTTGGGACATTGCCCTTGCCTACATGGAAGCCATCGCTCCGGGCGGATCGGCCTGCCAGGAAAACTCCTGGCAGGCCATGGAAGCGGTCGCTGCGGGGGTCCCGATCCTGTGTCACAGCGCCACCGAGGCAGCCGCCTCCCCGCTGCTTGACCCGTTCCCCGGCGAAGTCATCGACAACGACTTCGACGCACAAACCATTGCGACCTTCGTGGAACGCGCGCGGGCCGGTGCCTACGCCGCAGCGCTCTCCACCGCGGGCGATGCGATGAAGAAGATCCGCGGCCATGCGCGCCTGTTTGATGGCCTGACATGATGCGTGCCGTCGTTGCCATTGCAGCGGAGGAGCCTTTTTCGGTCCTCGCACGGCTTTTGGCCTACGGCGCGTATGTGCGGGCGGCTGGGACGGAGGTTGTGGTCGTCACCGTGTCCCACGACGGCTCTTCGGGCATCTCAACCGCCGCCCATTCTCCCGCGCCGGACGCTCCCGTCATTGATATCTCCATGCTTGTCCCGGAGCCGGGCGACGTGGTGGTTTTTGCCTCGCCGCGCGTGCACCATGTCATGCGCGCTGCCTATGGGGCGGTCGGGCCGGACTTCATCCAACTCATGGCCTCGGCACGCAGCGTGTCGGCCATCGGCGACCACGCCTACGGCTTCCGCCTTCTGGAAAAGCCCATGGTGCGGATCGCCCTTTCTGATCGACTTGCGCACGAGGTCGTCCGCCTTGCGGGGATGCCGGTTGAACTCTCGGTAATCACTCCTTCGCTGCACCTTGCGCCCTTTTCTGGCGGCGGCCTGCCGCCCAAACAGAGCGGGCTGGCAATAAACGCGTTTGATGGCGACGGGACCGGGCTCGCGGCCGATGTGGCGCGGGAGGCCGGCTTTAGGGGTCCCGTTCGCGTTGTGAATGACGCCATGAGCGTCAAAGGGCGCGCGGAGGTCTATCGGGCGAGCGCCGTCGCGCTCCTCGCCCCCCGGCCCGGAGAAGGGATCTGCCAACCGGCGCTGGAGGCTGCAGCGGCGGGCTGCATGATCATCATCACCGAAGGCGAAGCTGCCGCTGCATTGCCTGATGGGGTGGTGCCCGAAGCGCTCGTGCGCAGGCAACGACCGCGGGAAATGGCCCTTGCGGCACTGCGCGCGTTAGACCTTCCCGCCGGCAAACGGGCTGAAAAAGCGCAATTGGGGTCAAGTGCTGCGCTTAAAGCCATGGGCGCCGCTGGCGAAGAGGCCCGGTTCATGGAACTCTTTGACGCCACCATTTCAAAGAGTGTTTGAGGAGCCCCCGTCTATGGCAGTCTCATTGGGTCAGGCCGGGCGCATCTTCGAACGGGTCGTGGAGCGGCTTCGCCCCACCTCGGCTGCGCAGAGGCGCGAAAAGTCTTTCGTTGCCGCCATCGCACCGCTGGTGGACGAGCGATTTTACCTCGCACACTACCCAGACGTGCGCGCTTCAGGCACTCCCGCCGCCCTCCACTATGTGCGTGAGGGCTGGCGCCGCGGATACGATCCGGCGCCGTGGTTCTCCTCGTCCGACTATGCTGCCATCAACGCCGACGTAGGGGACGGGGAGATGCCGCCCTTCGTTCACTACGCGCTCCACGGCAGGGGCGAAGGCCGCACCATCATGCCCACCCGGCATGTTCGACCGCGCGAGGACACCCGCGCGGAGATTGCCATGGCCGCGCCCCGGTCGTCCGACCTACTCTCGCTGCGCGCGCGCGCCCGCGCCGCATGGGAGGACGCCCTTCCCCCCTTCGCCGAAAAAAGCCTTGTGAGCGTCCACAAGAAAGCCGAAAGCCCGGCTAAAACGCCCGACTAAGGCCAAAAACACAGTCCATTTAGTCACGAAGATGCCTTGGCGCAGTCCGCGTACCGAAGGCGCGGCTTTCGACAGTCGGCCCTCACACCTGCAGACGTGCGCTTAGCGGGTGCGCGAGGGTGAACAGCGGCCCAGTGCGGGGCGGCATTCCTGAGGCGGACGGGCCGTTTGTCATCCGCAGCGGGTCCCCGCTCAGCCTCAGCCATGGAACGGAACGGATAAAATCCGCTTGGCCTTCTTTCATGCTGGTTTCCCAACGATGTCGAGAGTTGGCCGGTTCATGTCAGGTTGTGGTCTGGAACACTAGGGTTTGGCTCAGCCCATCCAATATCATGCAAACACCAGAGGAATAACGGGGCCTTGCCAACGCAAGGCTGTTGAGATTAACGAACTTCCAAGAGATGGAGCTTTCCTGTGCAGAAGACTTTCGGTGCCCTTGCAGCGATCGCCATCGTCGGAACCCTGCTTGTCGGGCCGCTGTTCATGGCCGTGACCGCAGCGGATGATCGCTTTGAAATGCGCACATATTGCGCCAACACCATTGGCTGTGACGGCAAACACTAACCGGGCACGACGTTAAGCGGCCGCGAAAAGTGTGTCCGGAATGCCGGGCGCGGCGCGCTCAAGAACGGCGCGCAATGATCCAGACAGCATGCACGATGCCCGGAATATAACCGAACAGCGTCAGCACGATGTTGATCCAAAATTGAAGTCCCAGGCCAACGGTCAAAAACACGCCGACCGGCGGCAAGAGAATAGCAAGA
>JBCDFB010000090.1:0-9286 GCA_039178655.1 Pseudomonadota bacterium
CAAGGGCAGGGCCGAAGTTAGAAGCATACGCAGCTCGCCCCGAACTCCATGCAAAACGGTGAGCAGGCCGCGGCTGTGGTGATCGTGCCGGCGACGCCGAGCGCTGCAAGCACCGCACTTGCCCCGAGGCTGAACACCCAACGAGAGTGGGACATGGTGTCTTCGCCCCTTACCAGCAGCTAAGGGCAAAGCGAGAGACGCAGGAGCTTGCATCAGCAGGCGTTGGCGTCACCGCGCCGGCCACGAGGGTGACCGCCATCAGAGCGATCATAAAGCGGACGGCAAATCTCTTTGGCTTCGTTTTCATTGTGCTTTCCTGTCTGTCTTGAGGGTTTCGGGCAGTTGGCGTGCTCAGCACGTCCAATACGCCCATCCCGTGCAATAGCCGGCCTCAGCAGGCGTTGCCGTCACTGGCCCGGCGAGAAGCGCAACGGCCACGGCTGCGCACATCAAACGCGACAGGAATTTCGGAGCTTTGAACATGGCGGTGATCCCTTTGTGAGCGAGCGCCTTTGTCTGGCGCCTCACTCACATAGGGATCACCTATTTTTGCGCTTGTGACGGGCGTCACGCCGCTGCGTTAACGCGAAGCGGCTGTCCATCAGGCCCGTTGATGGGCAGTTCCACGTTCACCTCAAGCAGCGAGACGTCGTCGCCGCGGTCCATGGTGACGTTCACCTTGTCCCGCTCGATGGTCATGTGTTTGGCGATGACGGCCAGGATCTCTTCGCGCAGCGTGGCGAGGAGATCGGCGTTGCCCACAGCCGCACGTTCGTGGGCCAGGATGATTTGCAAACGCTCCCGCGCAACCGGCGCGGACCGTTTGGACCGGAAGAACTCGAACAGGCTCATGCCGCCCTCTTCGCAAAGATTTTCCCGAACAGGCCCCTGCGTTCGGCAGGGATTTCCACTGCGATGTTCTCGCCCATCAGGCGACGCGCCGCATTTGCGTAGGCCCGTGCCGCGGTGGACTGGGGCGAGCCGACCGTAACGGGCATGCCAAGGTTAGAGGCTTTCAGCACGTCCTGGCTCTCCGGGATCACCGCCAGAAGCGGGATGGAGAGGATTTCCAGAACGTCGTCCACCTTCAGCATCTCGCCCCGCTCGGCCCGGTTGGGGTCGTAACGGGTAAGGAGCAGATACTTCTCCACCCGCTCGTCGTTCTCCGCCTTCATGGTCTTGGCGTCCAGAAGGCCGATGATGCGGTCAGAATCGCGCACCGACGAGACTTCGGGGTTGGTCACCACCACGGCAACGTCGGCGTGACGCATGGCAAGGGTCGCCCCCCGCTCGATCCCCGCAGGACTGTCGCATAAGATGAAGTCGAACCGCTCGCGCATCTCGTTGATGACGCCGGACACGCCTTCTTCAGTCAGCGCATCCTTGTCGCGGGTCTGGCTGGCCGGCAGGAGGTGCAGCGTCTCCACGCGCTTGTCGCGGATCAGCGCCTGGTTCAGCTTCGCATCGCCGTTGATGACGTTGATGAGGTCGAACACCACGCGGCGCTCCGCCCCCATCACCAGGTCGAGATTGCGCAGCCCCACATCGAAGTCGACGATGGCGACATTCGCGCCGGTTTGCGCCAATGCGGCGCCCAGGGCGGCCGTCGTAGTGGTCTTGCCCACCCCGCCCTTGCCGGAGGTGACAACCAGGACTTTCGCCATTTCCTATCCCTTTCCGTTGAAGGCGGCCATCTTGAGGGCGTCCCCCTCCAGCCAGGCCTGGACTGCTTGGCCCACGCAGGCCGGGTCGAGGTCTTCGTTGGTCTTGTAAAGGCCGTTGATGGCAACGAGTTCGGCGTGAAGCGCGCGGGTGAAAATGCGCGCACGCTTGTCGCCGTTGGAGCCGGCAATGGCGCGGCCCCGCAGAGCGCCGTAGACATGGATGGAGCCGCCGGCAACCACCTCAGACCCCGAGGCAACGGGGCCGATGACCACCACATCGCCGCCAAGATGCACCACCGACTGGCCGGAGCGGACAGGCTCCTCCACGATCAGCGTGTCGCTGTCGGGCGCATCCATCGCCGCTTCCACCGCAGCAAGTGCGGCTTCCATCACATGGCCGGATGTCTCCGCAGGTGCCTCGCCGGCCGGGTTTTGGGCAGTGGGCTCAGCGGGTGCATCGGCAGTGTCGGCTGGATCGGCGGCTGCGCCCATTTGCGCAATGCTCGCGATCTCCTTGCCGCCTGAGAGAATGGGCGGCAGGCCGCGCGCGTCGGCGCCCAATTCGCCCGGTGTGCGCCCGTCGAGCCCCATAATGGTGATGTGCCGGCGTTTCAGCTCGGTCACCATGTGGACAAGCTCTGGCCGTGATGCCGGCATGTGCGCAATGTCCACCACAACAGGCCTGCCGGCGAAGAAGCCGGGGCTGCGGCGGGCAAAGCTGTCAAAATCCTCCAGCCACTCGTCAATGGGGAGCTGCGGCGACAGCACGAATGCCATGAACGAGCGACCCGTGAACCTGATGGAGCGCTGTGGTGGTGTGGTTTGTTGCACGAGCGTTAATCCGGTTCCGCGTCCGGCCCATGTGAATGCCAACGCGGTAAACTTGGGGTTAACGACTGATTCGCGTCATCTGCTGTTCGTGCCGATCCACAACTTGCAGGCGTCCGTGGGCGCCCGGCACGCGGAACGGGCGCAGATTAGTCTTCGTCGGCGGGTGCTTGCGGCCTTGCGCTGCGGTCCACCTCAACCACGGGGACAGAATACTGACCGCCCAGCCAGCGATGCAGATCCACATCTGCGCAGCGTTTGGAGCAGAAGGGGCGCGCATCATGGGTGGCGGGCTTGTCGCAGATGGGGCACTTGCGCGCCGCAGAAGACGGCGAACCGGTATCCCCGGCGCCATCGCCCCCGCGGCGCTTATCCACCATCAGATGAGAGGGCCGGATTGCTCCGCCTCACGCACGAAACCGCTGCCTTCCAGCAGAGCCTTTGTTTCGTAAAGCGGAAGCCCAACCACCGCGGAATAGCTGCCGATGATTTGGGTAACAAACGCGCCGGCACGGCCTTGGACACCGTATCCACCTGCTTTGCCCTCCCATTCGCCGCTGGCCAGATACTCGGCAATGTCGCTCTCCGACAAACGCTTCATCTTAACCCGCGTCGTCACCAAGCGCTCGCGAGGCTTGCCTCGGCTCATCAGGACAATGGCCGTGGTGACCTTGTGGTTTCGCCCCGAAAGGTTGCGTAGACACCCGTCCGCCACATCCAGCGAGTCGGCTTTGGGCAGGATGCGGCGGCCAAGCGAGACCACCGTGTCGGCCGACAGCACGAATACGGATCCCGCGTCCAACAGTTCGCGCGCACGGTCTGACGCCACCGCCGCCTTTTCCCGTGCCATGCGCAGGGCATAGCTCTCCGGCCGCTCTTTTTTCAGCGGCGTTTCGTCGATGTCGGAAGGGGAGAGGTGCTGGGGCGCAAAACCGATCTGCTGTAGCAACTGCAGACGCCGCGGCGAACCGGACGCAAGCACCAGCGTGGACGGCCCGCGATCACGCGCCATGCTACTTATAACGGTAGGTTATGCGGCCCTTGGTGAGATCATAGGGCGTCATTTCAACAAGCACCTTGTCGCCGGCGAGTACGCGAATGCGGTTCTTGCGCATTCTGCCGGCGGTATGGGCTATAATCTCATGATCGTTTTCAAGTTTTACTCGAAACGTCGCATTGGGGAGGAGCTCCGTCACCTGCCCTGGAAATTCCAATACTTCTTCTTTCGCCATATGGCCCTTGTAACACCTGTCTCAGATCGGCGTGGTATTGCCGCTGTGGCCCACCATCGCCCTTCGCCCCATGGTAAATTGGTGCTCGTGCCGTCGAGTTCCAAGATCATCCGCGGAAACGCTGGGCGATGGCCCTTTCCAAAGCGTCGCGGCAGGCCCTGTAGCTTTCCAGCACCTGCGCGCGTGAGCCCTGCGTAACTGATGGGTCGATGGTTGGCCAGTATTCCACATCGAACGATTGCGTGCGCGACAGGTCGAGCACATGGTGGTGCGCTTCCGGGGCGAGGGTCACCACCAGATCAAACCCGGTATCGTTCAACTCGCGCAAAAGGCGTGGGCGCCTGTGGGAGAGGTCAAGCCCGCGTTCGCGCATGACTTCAACGGCAAACGGGTCAGCCTCACCTGGGTCCACCCCCGCGGACCGGCAATAAACTGCCGGAAAGTTCTTCCGCGCCAGGGCGGCTGCCATGGGCGAGCGGATTGCGTTGTGCCGGCAAACGAAGAGGACCGCGCCGGGCACAGCCACCGGTTCACGCCTTGAAGTGAAGGGCGCACAACAGCGTGAAGAGGCGGCGGGATGTGTTGTGGTCCACGGCGATCTTGCCGTCGAGCCGCTCGGCCAGGATCCGCGAGCCTTCGTCGTGCACGCCGCGCCTGCCCATGTCGATGGCTTCGATCTGCGCCGGGGCAGCCTGCTTGATGGCGGAAAAGTAGCTCTCGCAGATCAGAAAATAGTCTTTCACCACTTTGCGCAGTGGGGACAACGACAGCAGATGCGCAACCACGTGGTCGCCGTTTTCGTCAGCGATTTGAAAAACCAGGCGGTTCTCCACGATGGACAACGTGAGACGGTAGGGCCCGCGCCTGTGGCCAACGGGTCGGAACACGTTTTCTTCCAAAAGGTCATACACGGCGATGGCGCGCTCGTGCTCCACTTCCGGGCTGCCTCGCTCGATGGAGGCTTCGTCCAGCGTTACCGAAATCAGCCGTTCGCGTTGTTCGGCCGCCGCTTCGTCGTCTTCGGGTGTGTCCGCCAAGGGGTTACACGCTTGCTCCAGTCCGCAGTTGGCTTCTTCCATCATGCCCAAGTCTACCGGCCGGTAAGATGTTTCGGCCGCATTGACGCACTCCACGCGGCGCCGAGGTCCGTCAGGCGCGCCTCAACGCACTCCACCTGTAGGCGCAGCATCGCCTCGCCTGCACAAACAACCGATACCGTTCCCTCCGGGGCGTCCGCCTCATCAAACACCACTGCGAGCACCGAAAGCACTGCGTCGCGATCCTTGGCGGAAACGCCCACCGCTTGAAAACGCTGCACACGGTCAAAATGAAGCACAGCGCGCCGACGCTGGTTGGATTGGCGGCTTTTGCCGCGGCCGGTCTCCTCCCACGCAAAGCGGTTCATGGGCATGAGCACGGTGCCGCTGCCCGCCGACCAGCGGATATCGGCCACTTTCATCACCGCGTCCTGTACGTGGGCGGAAATGACGGAAAGGTCCGCCTCATCAAGTGCTGCAAGTTTCAGCGGGCGGATGGATGACATCGAAGGGTCCGTTCGGCAGGAGTGAGATGCCGGGTGTGCCGCCCATCGGCCAGCCCCGGCACCTGCGGGAAAAGTGTGTCACTTCCCACGCATACACCCGCATGCGCCGTCCTGCACAGAGCCTACAGCCTCACCGCGAAAAGGGCCCGCGCCGACCGCAGCCGCCGCGGGGAACAGATCAGGCGTGAACGCGCTCGATTTGCGCGCCGCACCGGGAAAGCTTGCGCTCCAGATGCTCAAACCCGCGGTCGAGATGGTAGATGCGGTTCACCTCCGTCTCGCCCTCCGCCGCAAGTCCGGCGATGACGAGGCTCACGGAAGCGCGAAGGTCGGTCGCCATCACCGGCGCACCCTTCAGCGCGGTGACACCCTCAACCGTCGCAGTTTGGCCGTTCAGCGAGATGTTGGCACCGAGGCGGGCCAGCTCCTGCACATGCATGAAGCGGTTTTCGAAAATGGTCTCGGTGATCCGGCTGCGGCCTTTGCCGGACGTCATCAGCGCCATGAACTGCGCCTGCAAATCAGTGGGGAAACCGGGGTAGGGCGAGGTTTCGGCATCCACCGCCTCAATCCCGTGGCCGTTGCGCCGGATGCGGATGCCGCGGTTGGTGATGTCCACCTCAGCGCCGGCGTCCTGCAGCAGCTCGATCGGTTTGCCCAAATGCTCCTGGCTTGCCCCCTCCAGCGTCACATCGCCGCCAGCCATCGCCACGGCGAAGGCGTAGGTCCCAGCCTCAATCCTGTCGGGCAGAACCGTGTGGCGCGCACCAAACAGGCGGGGCACCCCGTTGACGTAGATTGTCGAGGTGCCGTGCCCTTCGATCTGTGCGCCCATGGAAATGAGGCACTCGGCAAGATCCATCACCTCAGGCTCGCGCGCTGCGTTCTCGATGACCGTCTCACCGCGGGCAAGGGTGGCGGCCATCAGTACCGTATGGGTCGCCCCCACTGACACCCGCGGGAAGGTGACGCGATTGCCCACGAGGCCTGCCTTGGCGCGGGCCACCACGTAGCCGCTCTCAATGTCGATATCTGCGCCGAGCGCGCGCAGCCCCTCAATGAAAAAGTCCACCGGACGCGTGCCGATGGCGCAGCC
Source organism: Pseudomonadota bacterium (assembly GCA_039178655.1). GTDB lineage: Bacteria > Pseudomonadota > Alphaproteobacteria > Rhizobiales > Amorphaceae > Acuticoccus. The sequence goes on from JBCDFB010000090.1 coordinate 6,364, forward strand.
ACCGGGAAGCGACACGCGCGCCTCGCCCATGCGCGCAAGGAGCGGCCCGATCACCCAAAAGCTCGCCCGCATCTTGGAGACGAGCTCGTAAGGGGCGGTGATGTCCTCAATGGCCCGGGCGCAGAGCGAGACGGTGTGGCCGGCCAGCGGATCTTGCCCCAGGCGCTTTCCCTGGAAGCTCATGTCCACTCCGTGGTTGGCCAAAATGTCGAAAAGCTGCCGGACGTCGGCAAGGCGCGGAACGTTGCGCAGCGTCAGCGTCTCGTCCGTCAGCAAGGACGCGATCATCAGGGGAAGGGCCGCATTCTTCGCACCGGAGATCGGGATGGCGCCTTCAAGCGGGACACCGCCGGTGATCCGAATACGATCCATAACCACCCCTCCAACACATGCACGCGCACACAAAACGCCAAAACATCCGGCACTGCGACCGCGAGACCGCAATTCACCACAACTGGCTACGAAAGGGTGAAGAAGTCTTCAAACGACGCGCGACCGGCACGTGCATCGCGAGGCGCGCAATATCATCAATGCGATATTTTCGTCACAATTTGAGTGGATCGGCACAGCACCCGGCGCAGGCAGACGCGCCGGCGTCCACCCGCGCGCGGCCTGTCCTAGTGGCGAATGTTGGTGACGTCGCCGGCCTGTGGCGGAGCAATGGCCCGGGTTCTCTGCCTTTTGTTCGCATCTGATACTTCCGTCCGGCGCGGGAACGGGATGGTGTTGTCCAACTGCTCGCGCCCGTGCCCGAACCCGCGGATGTACCCGGCAACCTCGTTGACGGGCATGGGCCGGCTGTAGAGGAACCCCTGCACCTCGTCGTACCCGGCCTCGCGGGCAAAGTCCGCCTGGCGCTGTGTTTCAACCCCTTCGGCGGTGACTCTGAGGTTCATGGAGCCGCTCATGGCGGTGATCGTGCGCAGAACTTCCTTCACACTGTCGTTCTCGTCCAGTGACATCAGGCAGCTCCGATCCACCTTCAGTTTGTCGAAGGGGAACTTCCAAAGGTGCTGGAGCGATGAGTACCCGGTGCCGAAATCGTCCATGACGATGCGCACGCCGAGGGCTTTCAGGCGGTGGAGTTCCCGCTCCACATGGTCGACGTCGGAGATGAAGAGGTTCTCGGTAATCTCCAGCTCAAGCCGTTCGGGCGCAAGACCGGATGCGGCGAGCGCGGAGCGCACCACATCAACCACGTCCACCTGGAATTGCTGGGGGGACAGGTTGACGGAGACGCGCAGCGCACCCGGCCAAGATGCGGCGGCCTCGGTTGCGGCCCGCAGTACCCATTCCCCCAGCGCCGGCGTCACGCCGATCTCCTCGGCAATGGGCACGAAGACCGCCGGCGAGACGTAGCCGCCCTCGCCGTCCGGCATCCGCAGGAGCGCCTCAAAGCCCACGAGCCTGCCTTCTGCCGCATCGTGAAGGGGCTGGTAGAAAAGGTCGAACGTCTCGTTGCGCAGGCACTCTCGGATCATGGCGCGCATGGTGGTGCGCTGGCGAACCGCCTCTTCCATCCCGTCCTTGTAGATGACGTAGCGGTCGCGCCCGCTTTCCTTCGCCTCGTAGAGGGCGGCGTCCGCAAGGCGCTGGATATCCTTAACGTCGCGGGTGAACGCACTGGTCACCACGCCGATGCTCGCCGTGACATTGACGGGCGTGCCATTCACCTCGCGGATGGCGCGGATGGCAGCAACAACACGGCGCGCAGTCGCGCTGGCCGACGGCTTCGTCGTCCTGAAGACTTGGATGATGGCGAACTCATCGCCGCCGAGCCTTGCCGTCAAATCACCCTCGCGAAGCGCGCCGCTGATACGCTTTGCAGCCTCTTGGATCAGCGCATCGCCGGTGTCATGGCCGAGAAGGTCGTTGATGGATTTAAATCGGTCCAGGTCAATCATCTGAACGGCAACGATCGCGCCATTTTTACGGGCGCGGGCCAACTCACGCTCCAGCGTTTCCAGAAACTGCGCGCGGTTGGCAACGCCGGTCAGCGGATCGTGGTGGGCCAAATGGCGAATGTGCGCGCTGCTCACCTTTTGCCGGCGCAGAAGCACCCCGGTGACCACAACGCCGAACAGGGAAAACGCAGCAATGATCGAGGTGAGGAGGAGCACGGTCAAAAACTGCTGGTGGGCTGCCGCGGTTGCAGCGCCCTTGTTCATTTCCAGCTGAATGACGGCGATGGGGCCGCGCGGGCGCATCACCGGCATGTAAACGGTGATGTGGTCCTTCAGATGGGTCTCCAGCAGGTCGTAGGTGCCCACAAGGGTCCGCCGCTCACGCATGGCCTGTAGCGCGCGGTCCATGCGCGCCACGGCGTCATCTCCCAACATCAGGGTTCCCGCGTTTGAGCGGGAGACGAAGCCCTCACGGTTGCGCAGCTTGTAAATGTCAACGTTGGCGACTTCGTTTGCGACGGCGAGGCGGGTTTCATCCAGCTGGGACAGGATTTGGCCGCTCAGCAAACGCTCAACCTTGTCGTTGCCGGCAAGGGCAGCGTTGTACCAGCGGTCCGCCTTCTCGATGGTGTTCTTGCGGATGTCGTTTTCGATGGCGTTGTAGGCGTAGAAAACGGCAGCGCCGTAAACCAGCACGATGGTCAGCCCCGCAGCGAAGTTGACCTGCGCCGCTAGACCCATGATGCGGGAGCTTCCCGCTTGCGTAACCTTACTCATACTCTGACCGCCCACACTGCCCGCAGGCGGTGAGGCAATCACAAGTGGCTTGCGCTGGGATGGGCCGGAAGCCGGACGCCGGGTGCTGAGCGCAGGGCGGGCTCAGACTGGGGTGACGAAGCTGTCCAGCACCCGTTTGCGGCCCGCCTTATCAAAGTCCACCGTCAGCTTGTTGCCTTCAACGGCCGCCACATCGCCGTTGCCGAACTTCTGGTGAAACACCCGGGCGCCGACGGCATAGG
>JBCDFB010000091.1:0-9259 GCA_039178655.1 Pseudomonadota bacterium
GGCGCAATGAAGGTCTATTGTCAGACAGTTTTGCTGTTTGCAGCCATGATGGCGTGGTCGAGAAAATACCCTGGTCAGCGACTTGCGCGGATCGGTCTTCATCTTTGCAGGGCAACTTCTTGCAGCGGACCTCGCCATAGATGGCGTTGGTCTGTGCGGCCGACTTTCTGGCTGAGGCGATCGTTCGCGCGCCGCTCCGACGGCAAAGAGCCTACCTTCATGTCTTTGATAACACTGCGCTGTTAGAGGGGCGCGCGGATACAGCCAGAAGTTAGTACAGTATACTGAATGCAATCGCGAGGAGAGAGAGCGCCCCCACCCATAACGCAACATTTCTCGCCATGGAGCGGCCTGCCGCATACTGGCCAAGCGATTGAACGGAGGTGGGGGCTATGGGAAGGCCGCGCTCCAGCGCCCGCTCAAGATCCTTCGACAGCCGGTCCACGCGCTTGGCAAGTTCGGGTGCGGCAAGCGCTGCCTGAACCAGGGCGCCAGCGGAATCTTGGACTTTGCGCACCGTCGCTTCCGGGCCAAGCTCCTTGCTCATCCAATCGCGCACCACCGGTTCAGATGTGGTCCAGATATCAAGGTCCGGATCGAGCGAGCGGGCGACGCCCTCCACAACCACCATGGTCTTTTGCAGCATGATGAGTTGCGGCTGGGTCTGCATGTTGAAGAGTTCTGTGACCTCAAACAGCTGGGCGAGGAGCCGGGACATGGAAATGTCGGCAGCCGTCACATCTCGGATGGGCTCACCGATGGCGCGCAGAGCCTGTGCGAAGAGGTCCATGTCCTCACCCTCAGGCACATAACCGGCGCGAAAGTGCATCTCTGCAACGCGCCGATAATCGCGCACAATGAAGCCGTAAAGGATCTGCGCCAGCACCGCCCGCTCTTCCCGGCTTAGCCTGCCGGTGATGCCGAAATCCACGGCAACCAGCGTGCCGTCCGACTCCACGAAGAGGTTTCCCTGGTGCATGTCGGCATGAAAAAAGCCGTCCCGCATGGCGTGGCGCAAAAAGGTTTGCAGCACCACTTGCCCAAGCTCTGGCAGATCAAACCCTGCGGAACGAAGCTCGGAAACGCGGTTCATCTTGATGCCGTCGATCCACTCCATCGTGAGAATGGTTCGCGCCGTGCGTGACCATTCCACACGGGGCACCCGAAACCGCGGATCATCTTTAGAGTTCTCGGCCATTTCCGAGATGGCCGCAGCCTCAAGACGGAAATCCATCTCAAAGCGAACCGATTCGGCAAGCGTATCCACCACCGCCACCGGCTTCAGGCGGCGGGACGCGGGGACCCTGCGCTCCAGAAAGCGCGCCGCCACGTAGTAGCTCTCAAGGTCACGCTCAAAGCGTCGCGCCACACCCGGGCGCAGCACCTTCACCGCAACCACACGCTCGCCCGCAATATCCTTCAGCCGCGCACGATAGACCTGGGCAATGGAGGCCGCGGCAACGCACTCGCCAAGTTCGGCGAACAGCTTGTCCACTTTCCCGCCAAGAGCGGCCTCAATCTCCGCCCGCGCCACATCGTCGGGCACCGGAGGCACCTGGTCCTGCAGTTTTGCAAGCTCCGCGGCCACCTCCTCGCCCACCACGTCGGCGCGGGTGGCCAGGAACTGGCCAAGCTTGATGTAGGAGGGGCCGAGCCGATCAAGCGCCCGGGACAGCCTTGCAGCCATGTCCCGCCGCTGGGCGCTGCGCCGTTCGATCAGCCTTCCCAGACGCACCGCAAGGCGCAGCGCCGGCGGAGCCCCTTCAAGGGGCATGATGCCAAGCACCCCTTCCCGAGCAAGGACGAAGTTGGCTCTTACCAGCCTGAACAGAGGCGCAATGGACATTAGAGCTTGAACGCGGAGTGGATCGCCGCCACCCCACCCGACAGCATGCGCACCGACACGTGGGAGAGCCCTGCCCGCTCAATCTCGGCCGCAAAGCGCCCGGGGTTGGGAAAAGTCCGGATAGACTCCACCAGATACCGATAAGGCTCACCGTCACCGGCAATCGCCTCACCCATCGCCGGAATGACGTTGAACGAATAAAGGTCGTAAAGCTTGTCGATCACGGGAAGGTCGACACGGCTGAACTCAAGGCACATGAAGCGCCCGCCGCGTTTGAGCACCCGCGTTGCCTCCTTGAGCGCCACCGCGCGGCGGGGCACGTTCCGGATGCCGAAGGCGATGGTGTAAACATCAGCGCTGTTGTCGCGCAGCGGCAGCGCCTCGGCGTTGGCGGCGACGAAACGGCAAGGGGTCCGCGGCCGCAGACTGCGCCTGTCCCGGTCTTCCCCCACCGCGAGCATCTCAGGGTTGATGTCGCACACCACCACGGTGCCGTTCTTCTCGATCTTGGAGGCGATGCGGAAGGCGATGTCCCCTGTCCCGCCGGCCACATCCACAATACGAAAGGGCGCCCGTGGACGGCGCGGCGGCGCAAGCCAGGACACCATTGCGTCCTTCCAGACCCTGTGCAGGCCGCCCGACATGGCATCGTTCATCACGTCGTAGCGGCGGGCCACGGTGTCAAAAACGGTGTTGACGAGACCCTGCTTTTGGCCGACCGCCACCTTCTGGAAACCGAAGGGAGCCGTCTTGCTGTCTGCTGTGTCCGTGTCCGTGCTGGAGATGCCGTCGTGTGCGGCCATGCCCGCGCCTTTCGCTTGCGTCCACCAATGGCTTAAGGCGAACCGGCGCGCTCTTCCATGGCAAGTCTCGTCACAGGGGCGGTTGGATGCCTGAGTTGCCGGAGGTGGAGACCGTGCGCAGGGGCCTGGCACCGGTCATGGAAGGGGCGCGGATCGACGCTGTGTACCTTGCCCGTCCCGATCTGAGGTTCCCCTTCCCCCACCGCTTCGCAAAACGGCTGACAGGACGGCGGATGGACCGTCTGCAGCGGCGGGCCAAGTACCTCATCGGCGTGATGGACGACGGCACGGCGCTCATCATGCACCTTGGCATGTCCGGCGCCTTCCGCATCAATGATGGCGGAAATCTTGGGCTTTACGCCCATCCGAACGGCAAACTCGCCGCCCATGATCATGTGCGCTTCAGCATCGGCCCGCGCACGGTGATCTACAACGACCCACGCCGCTTCGGTTTCATGACCCTTTGCCCCGCCGCGGAACTGGACACCCACCCCCACTTTAAAGGAATGGGCACGGAACCCCTGCGGGGGGCGCTGACCGCGCAGGTGCTGGCGCGGGCGTTTGCCGGCAAGACAGCCCCGCTCAAGGCTGCCCTCCTCGACCAAAAGGTCATTGCAGGCCTTGGCAACATTTATGTCTGCGAAGCACTTTGGCGGGCGGGGCTTTCCCCGCGCCGCCTGGCAGGCTCGCTGGTCAAACGCAACGGCCTGCCCACGGCCCGGCTGACGCGGTTGGTGGACGCCATCATCAGCGTCATTGAAGAGGCGATCGAAGCCGGCGGCTCATCTTTGCGTGACTACGTGGCGGCAGACGGCTCCATGGGGCGCTTCCAACACGCATTTGCCGTCTATGGCCGGGAAGGCGACCCGTGCCCCAGCCGCACCTGCAACGGCGCGATCAAGCGGATCGTCCAATCCAACAGATCGACTTTTTTCTGCCCCGCGTGCCAGAAGTGAACCGCTCAAGCGGCAAGAATGCCGGCGATCTCGTCCTTCAGCCGCATCCGCGATTTCCTGAGGTCGGTCAGGCGCTCATCGCTTGCTGCCTCCACCTCGGCTTCGATCCGGTGAATCTCCCGATTTATCGTGTGATACTCGTCCGCCAGCCGTGCGAAATGGGCGTTGGACTGCTTCATGTCGTGCATCTTTTCGACTTTGTCGGGAAACTCTTCGGCAAGTTCATGCGGAACGTGCGACATGGACCGGGACACCTCAGCTCGCTGACTCTCGTTCGGGCGCAGACTAGCGGCTTCCCATGCGCCGTGGGAAGTGTCACGGAGCCTTAACCGGACGCCTTTATCTCGCCATTGGCCGTGCCGAGCACTACTTTGTTTCAAATTGCCTGAGTGCCGACAGCGCGTCGCCTTTGGGCCTGCACCTTCATCAGACGCTGGAACCGTCATGACCACGCAAAAGCGCGCGTTGCGCAACGTTGCCATCATCGCCCACGTCGACCACGGCAAGACGACGCTGATTGACGTGTTGCTGCGCCAATCCGGGGCGTTCCGCGAGAATCAGCGGGTTGCGGAACGGGTGATGGATTCCAACGATCTGGAGAAAGAGCGCGGCATCACCATTTTGGCGAAGGTGACGTCGGTGGAGTGGGAGAGCCCTGCAACGACGCCCACCCGCATCAATATTGTCGACACCCCCGGCCACGCTGACTTCGGCGGCGAGGTGGAGCGAATCCTCAACATGGTGGACGGTGCGGTGGTCCTGGTGGACGCCGCTGAAGGACCCATGCCGCAGACAAAATTTGTGGTGGGCAAGGCGCTTGCCATGGGTCTGCGGCCCATCGTGGCCATCAACAAGATCGACAAGCCCGAAGAGCGCCACTCAGAGGTGGTCGATGAAGTGTTTGAACTCTTCGATGCCCTCGGCGCCACGGACGAGCAGCTGGACTTCCCTGTCCTCTACGGCTCGGCAAAGAACGGCTGGATGGCTGCTGACCCGACCGCGGGCGCAGATGCCACCATGGCCCCGCTCCTTGACCTCATCGTGAAGCACATTCCCGAGCCGCGGGTTGAGGAGCGCGAGTTCAGGATGCTCGCCACCACCATTGAGTCCGACCCGTTCCTGGGCCGCATTCTCACCGGGCGCGTCAGCTCAGGCACCGTCAAGCCGAACCAGACCGTCAAGGCGCTGTCGCGGGACGGGACACTGGTGGAACAGGCGCGTATCTCCAAAGTGCTGGCATTCCGCGGACTGGAGCGGGCACCCATCGACGAGGGCCGCGCCGGGGACATCATCGCCCTTGCCGGCCTGCAAAAGGCGACCGTTGCCGACACCATCGGCGCGCCGGCAATCGTTGAGCCCATCCCGGCCCAGCCCATCGACCCGCCGACCCTTTCCATGACCTTCCGCGTCAACGATTCGCCCCTTGCCGGCACGGAGGGCGACAAGGTGCAGTCCCGCGTGATCCGCGCCCGCCTGTTGAAGGAGGCTGAGGGCAACGTCGCGCTCAAGGTCCACGAGACCGAGAACGGTGAGGCTTTCGAGGTGGCCGGGCGGGGCGAACTCCAGCTCGGCATCCTCATCGAAACCATGCGGCGGGAGGGCTTTGAGATCGGAGTTTCGCGGCCGCAGGTGGTCATGAAGCGCGGCGAAGACGGAAACCTTTCGGAGCCGGTCGAGGAGGTCATCATCGATGTGGATGACGAGCACACCGGCACCGTCATCCAAAAGCTCGCCGAGCGGCGGGCGGACCTTGTGGAGATGATCCCTTCCGGCGCCGGGCGCACGCGGGTCATCCTGCACGCCCCCACCCGCGGGCTAATCGGCTACCAGGGCGAGCTTTTGTCCGACACGCGCGGCACCGGCATCATGAACCGCGTCTTCCACGAGTATGTGCCCCACAAGGGACCCATCCCAACCCGGCACACCGGCGTCCTCATCTCGAACGGCGATGGTGAGGCGGTGGCCTATGCCATGTTCAACCTGGAAGACCGGGGCCCGATGTTCATCGACCCGGGCATCAAGGTTTACCGGGGCATGATCGTGGGCGAGCATACCCGCGGCAACGATCTTGAGATCAACGTTCTGAAGGGCAAGCAGCTCTCCAACGTCCGCGCCTCGGGCAAGGACGAATCGGTCAAACTCACCCCGCCCATCCGCATGAGCCTTGAGCGGGCGCTCAGCTACATCAACGACTTTGAGCTGGTTGAGGTGACGCCTCAGAACATCCGCCTGCGCAAGCTCCACCTTGACCCGCACGAACGCAAAAAGGCCGAGCGGGCCGCCGATGCGGCCTGAGCGGTCACGCTAGCCGCGACCGAAACGACTTAGCGGAAAACGTCGAGCTGTCCGTACTTCTCCGCGAGCAGATAGTAAAAGGTCACGCGCGACTTGGAGCGCGTGTCTTTCATTTTTTCGCACACCTCAAGAACGGCGGCATCCAGCTCAGCATCGCTCTCCGTCCGCCCAAGCTTTTTCTTCAGAAAACTGTCGCGAACGGTCTTGCGCTCGCCCTCATCGGTGCAGGAGACCGTGGAGGCATCGCGTGAGCGCAGGGCGATACCGCAGTGCTTCACGATCCCCGCAACTGACGCGTCATCGCAGGTACTCGTGTATTTCGCGACGTCTGCTGCGTACTTCGCCTCATCTGCCATTTTCGCCTTCCCCAAATTGTGCCGCTGCGACATTAACTGCACGAGGCGCCAAGTCCTCAAGCCTGCGGCGTCGTTTTCCGCACTGATGGGCTGCCGTTTTCGGTGCCAAGCGTCGGGACAAGCCCGTTTGCTTAGTTGTGTCGTGATGTGTCTGGCGATGGGTTTTCGTTCAGTCCGCCCTACGTGCCATGGCACATGCGAAGGAGGCGCCCGGTGCGAACCATTCTCTTTGCTGCCCTGGCAGGACTATCCGCCGCGGCAATGGTCGGGCCGGCCCACGCGCAACGCGGCCCCGCCTTCGTGGAGGTGGACGCCATCTCCATGCTTGACGTGGCGGAGACGCAGCCGCTGATTGCACGCCTCGTCGCCATGGATGAAAGCACCGTCGCCACGCGCATCCCCGGCATTGTCGGCGAAGTGATGGTGAATGTGGGCGACCGGGTGGAAGCGGGCGCTGCGCTCGCCACCCTCGACACCGAGCTGTTGCGCATCGAGCTCCAGTCCGCCGAAGCGACCCTCACGCAAATCAGGGCCGGCCTCCAGGTGGCCGAAGCCAACGAGGCCCTGGCAAACCAGATCTTTGAGCGGACGCAGCGGCTCGAAGGGTCCGCCGCGTTCAGCCAGGGGCGCGCGGACGACCTCGCCAAGGAGCTTGCAAGAGCAACTGCCGAGCTTGCCCAGGCGCAGGCCGCCCTTTCGGTCGCGAACGCTGGCGTCGGCTCTGCCCGTTACCGGCTCGACAATGCCGTCATCACAGCGCCCTTTTCGGGCGTCGTGCTCTCCCGCGCCGCCGACGTCGGCGATTATGTGCAGGCTGGCGGACCCGTCGCCACGGTGATGGATGACGAGCGCCTGGAGATCGAGGCGGACACCCCCACCGAAATCATCAGCGCCATGCGGCCGGGGACCGAAGTGTCGGTGCGCATGGATGACGGCGCACCCGGCCAAGCGCGGGTCCGGGCCCTCGTCCCGGTGGAAAGCCTTGCCACGCGCACCCGCCCCGTGCGCCTCACCCTTCTGGCGAGCGAGACCGACAAACCCCGCGCCGCAGGCCAAAGCGTCACCGTCCTTGCCCCCATCGGCCCGCCCCGCCAAACGCTGACCGTGGCAAAGGATGCGCTGGTCCAGCAGGTGGGCGGCTGGATTGTCTATAAGGCCGAGAACGGCCAGGCGATGCCCATCCAGGTGCGCCTCGGCACCGCCGTCGACGGCCGCTACGAAGTGCGCGGCAACCTCGTCCCCGGCGACCTCGTGGTGGTGCGCGGCAACGAGCGGCTGCGGCCGGGCCAGCCTATCGAATTCCGCACGCCCGCCGCCTCGCCCGCGCCGCCTGCCGCGGTTGAGGGCGATGCCATCGAGACCGGCTCCGCCGACGCCCCTGGCGTGCGCGCCGACGCTTCGGGCGCAGCGACACCGTCCGTCGAGCGGGCTGATGCGTCGCGGAGCACGCAATGAACATCATCCGCTATTCCATCGAGCGCCCCATCGCCGTGATCTCGGCGGTGTTGATGGCGCTCCTGTTCGGCTACCTCGCCCTCACCACCATCCCCATCCAGCTGACGCCGGACGTGCGAAAGCCCGTCATCACCGTCACCACCGATTGGCCAGGCTCCGCCCCCATCGAGGTGGAGCGGGAAATCGTGAACAAGCAGGAAGACGAGCTGAAGGGGCTTGAGGGCCTGGACAGCATGACCTCCGCCTCCCGCACCGATCAGGCGGAAATCACGCTGGAGTTCAAAGTCGGCACCAACATGGACCGCGCGCTCCTGTTGGTTTCAAACCGGCTGGATCGCGTGTCCGGCTATCCGGCTGAGGCGGACGAGCCGATCCTCGCCACCTCCGGGTCGGAGGACAATCCGATCGCGTGGTTCATCATGAAGCGCGCGGAGGGGAACACCACCCCCATCCACCACTACGGTGACTTTGCTGAAGACATCATCCGCGAAGCGTTCGAGCGCGTTGAGGGGATCTCCGGCACCAACGTCTTCGGCGGCTCCGAGCGGGAATTGCAAATTGTCGTCTCGCCCGAGCGCCTGGCCCGCTATGGGCTCACGATCCCGCAGATCGTGTCTCGCCTGCAGGCGGAGAATGTCTCCGTCTCCGCGGGCCATGTGGAAGAGGGCAAGCGCCGCTACGTGGTGCGCGCGCAGGGCCAACTCAACAATATTGAAGACCTCAACGCAGTGGTCATCCGCTCCGCTGCGGAGGGGGAAACAGCGGGCACGGGCCGCGTGCTCCTTCGGGACATCGCAACCGTCGGCTTCGGCTTTAAGGAGCCGCAAACCCGCATCCGCCACCGCGGCGATCCGGCCATTGCCATCAACCTGGTGCGGGAAACCGGCGCCAACGTGATTGAGACCATGGAAGGGGTCCGCATCGCGCGGGACGACCTTATCGCAGGTCCCATCACCGCCAACGGCCTCACCTTCGAGCAAGTCTACGACGAGACGCTCTACATCAACGGTGCAATCGACCTTGTCATCCAGAACATCTGGGTGGGCGGTTTGCTGGCGGCGGCTGTGCTGATGCTGTTCCTGCGTTCGCCCCAGGCAACGCTGATCGTCTCCATCGCCATCCCCATCTCCGTGGTCGCATCCTTCGTGGCCATGAGCGCCATGGGCCGCACGCTCAATGTGATCTCCCTTGCGGGCATCGCCTTCGCCGTCGGCATGGTGGTCGACGCGGCCATCGTGGTGCTCGAAAACATTTATCGGCTGAGACAAAAAGGGCTTTCCGCCGTGGAAGCCGCTTACCAGGGGGCGCGCCAGGTTTGGGGCGCCATTTTGGTCTCGGCGCTCACGACGGTGATGGTGTTCATCCCGATCCTGACCATGGAGTTGGAGGCGGGCCAGCTCTTCCGGGACATTGCGGTAGCCATATCCGTGTCCGTCGTCTTGTCGCTGGTGGTCGCGATCACCGTCATCCCTGCGCTTTCGGCGAAGCTTCTGCGCAAAGGGGTCCGCGAAAAGCCCATCTTCGTGCCGGTGGTTGACCACTTCGCAC
>JBCDFB010000092.1:0-9259 GCA_039178655.1 Pseudomonadota bacterium
ACCTCAGTCCCCGTCGGCACAGCGATGAAGTCCACCCAGCCCTCGCCGCTGGAATTGCCGAAGGGGCCCCGCGCGCCGCCGAACAGAACAATGGACTGGGGTGCGACCTCCTCCGCGAAGGCTGCTGTCACGCGGTAGGTCCCCTTCAGGCGGCCGACGCCGATCCCCACGTCTGCTGCGTAGGCTCGATTGCCGTCCTCATCCTCGCGGTGGAGTGTTTCTGCGCCTGGGATGGCGGCTGCCAGGCGTGCCTCGTCCATGACGATCGCCCACAGGGCATCCGGAGACACAGCCACCTGCGTCGCGCCGGAGCCTGCCATCTGGTAGCCCCGGCCGGACGGCATGTCCGGGCCCTCCCGGCCATCGCGCATGCGCGTTTCAAGAAACTGAGGATCAGCCATCAGCCGGTCTTAACGCTCCGACGCCGCCAATCAACGCCTGGTTTGACGGGGCAGTCCCTTGGAATATCCTGGAACCGTTCTTCGTGCGCGTTCGGTTGGGGGAAGTTGAGATGACGGTTGCCATGGCACGTCGCAGAGACGAAGCGCTCGCAGCCCCGCCCAACTACAGCGACTACCGGCCCCTGACGCTAGACACCACTGCCGCGCGCATTGCCGATTATCCTGGCATTGCGGAGCTTTTGGGGGGAGCGCCGGGCGATTGGGATGTGCGTGAGGTGGGGGACGGCAACCTCAACTACGTCTACATCGTCAACGGGCGCTCCGGCTCCGTGTGCGTGAAACAGGCACTGCCGTACGTGCGCCTGGTCGGGGAGAGCTGGCCGCTCCCCCTGTCCCGATCGTTCTACGAGCATGCAGCGCTCGTGCGGCAGGACAAGGCGAACGGCTGCGTGCCGGAGATCTATCATTTCGATGGGCCGCAGGCGCTGATCGTGATGGAGAACCTTGGCCGTCACAAGATTTGGCGCAAGGCGCTGATCGCGCGGGAGCGGCACGAGAGCGCGGCCGCCACCCTTGGCGCCTTTATGGCGGAGACGCTGTTCCGCTCCTCCGATCTTGCCCTGCCGGCGCACCAAAAGAACGTGGAGATGGCGATCTTTGCGAGCAACACGGCGCTTTGCAAAATCACCGAGGACCTCGTCTTCACCGACCCCTACTACAACCATCCGATGAATGCGTGGACCGCGCCTGATCTGGACGAAACCGTCAAGGCGATCTGGCAGGATGCGGAGTGGAAGGCGGGCGCGCAGGAATTAAAGTCCATGTTCCTGACCCGGGCCGAAGCGCTCATCCATGGCGATCTTCACACCGGTTCCGTCATGGTGGGCCTCACCCATGAGGGTGCGGAGGACGTGCGCGTCATCGACCCGGAGTTTGCCTTTTACGGTCCCATGGGGTTCGACGTGGGGGCGGTGATGGCAAACCTCTTCTTGAGCTTCTTCGCCCAGGACGGTTACGGCGATGGCGCGCGCATCTATCAGGATTGGCTGACCCGGCAGATGGCGTCCATGCAGTGCCACTTCAGCGCGCGCTTTTCCGAGTTGTGGCGCACCGAACGGGTGGGGGACGCGTACCCGGCAGCCGTTTTTGAAGATCAGGGCGATGCGGACGGTGCCGAAATCGCCCTCACAGCGTATCTTTCCAAGATCGAAGAGGATGCGCTGGGGTTTGCCGGGGCGAAGATGACAAGGCGCATCGTGGGCCTGGCGAAGGTGGCCGACCTTGAACGGATCGAGCCCAAGCGGAGCCGCGCCCTGTGTGAGCGCCGGGCCTTGACCCTTGCCCGGGCGCTGATTGTGGAGCGCGGTGATATCAGGACCTTTGAGGACGCCATCGAACGGGCTGAAGCGGTGTTGAGGGACGTGACATGAATGTGGGCGGACAGCACAGGCGCACGATCTGGGTGGAGCGTGAGCCCGGACCCGACACCCACGGCTTGGTGGGGATTATCGACCAGACTTTTTTGCCCCACCGCTTCGCCACCGTCAGCCTCGACAGCCTTGAGGACGCTGCCTACGCCATCAAGGCAATGGTGGTGCGCGGCGCGCCGCTGATTGGGGCAACGGCCGCCTACGGGATGGCCCTTGCCGTGGCCGACAACCCGTCAGACGCGCACCTGAGGACCGCGTACGACGTCCTTTATGCAACGCGGCCCACCGCGGTGAACCTTCGCTGGGCCTTGGACGAGATGCTGGCGACGCTTTTGCCGCTCAGCCCCGAAGACCGGTGTGCCGCAGCTTGGGCGCTGGCCGGCAGGATTGCCGACGACGATGTTGAGATCTGCCGGATGATCGGCGTGCACGGTCTGCCCATCATCCGTGAGCTCGCCAACGCGAAGGACGGGCCGGTCAACATCCTGACCCACTGCAATGCCGGCTGGCTCGCAACCGTTGACTGGGGCACGGCCACATCGCCCATTTATCAGGCGCATGATGAGGGGATTGCGGTTCACGTTTGGGCGGACGAAACGCGCCCGCGCAACCAGGGCGCCGCGCTGACGGCGTGGGAACTCAACAATCACGGCGTGCCGCACAAGGTGATTGTGGACAATGCCGGCGGACACCTGATGCAGCACGGCATGGTGGACATGGTAATCGTGGGGACCGACAGGACCACCGCGCAGGGCGATGTGTGCAACAAGATCGGGACGTACCTGAAAGCCCTCGCTGCCCACGACAACGGCGTGCCGTTTTATGTGGCGCTTCCATCGCCCACCATCGACTTCACCCTTTCATCCGGCTTCGACATTCCCATCGAGGAGCGTGGCGGCGAGGAGGTGAGCAAGATCTGGGGACGGAACGATCAGGGCGAGTTGGGCGCCGTGCAGATCACGCCTGACGGCTCGCCGGTCGCCAACTACGCTTTCGATGTGACGCCTGCGCGCCTCGTCACCGGGCTGATCACCGAGCGCGGGGTGGCGGCGGCCAATGGGGAAGCGATTGCAGCGCTCTTCCCCGAACGGGCGCGCGCTGCCGCCTGATGGGCCGCCTCACCCATGTGGCGCTGCGCAAGGAGATCATCGCCGCGTGCCTCGACATGAATGCCACTGGCCTTAACCAGGGAACCTCGGGCAACGTGTCGGCGCGGGTGCGGGGCGGCATGCTGATCACCCCGTCCGGCGTGCCCTACGACACGCTGAGCCCGGAAGACATTGTTGCGGTGAAGCCCGATGGTGACTTTGCCGGCGCCCTCAGGCCCTCCAGCGAATGGCGGATGCATGCCGATATTTATCGCGCGCGCTCTGACGCCGGGGCAGTGGTGCATGTCCATTCCATCGCGGCGACCGCGCTGGCCTGCTTGCGACGGCCCATCCCGGCATTTCATTACATGGTTGCCGTGGCGGGCGGCGATGACATTCGCTGTGCGGACTACGCGCTCTTTGGCACCCAGGCGCTTTCCGACGCCATGGCGTCCGCGCTTGAGGGGCGGACGGCCTGCCTCTTGGCCAACCATGGCCAGATTGCCTTTGGGCCCACCGTTGCGAAGGCGCTTTCCCTGGCGCGGGAGGTGGAGACGCTCGCCGCAATGCTTCTGGCGGCCGAACGGTCGGGCAAGCCAAAAATCCTGTCTCAGGCTGAGATGCACGAGGTGCTGAGCGCGTTCAAAGACTACGGCGCGCAGAGGAAATAGCGGGTGACGGCCGTCAGACCTTGCGCTGGCGCGGGATGAGGCCGGCGATGGTGTCGCAGAGGAGATCGGCGAAGGCGTCGAGCCCCTCGGTGTTGAAATGGGTTCCGTCGCGCCGGTAGGAGGCGCCGAGCACATCGGTGTTCGGACCCAGCACACAGTCTTCGTGGGCAAGGGCGACGTTGGTCTGCGCGGTGATGACGGCGCGGCTGGTTTGCGCTGCCCGAAGTGATGCGCGGCAAATGACAATGTGCGCGCCCGGGAGCATCGCCCGGACGGTGTCGCGGATGTCGCGCAGGGCCGCGGCGTAGGTGGCGCGCGACGTGCCGAGCAGGGTGTCCCTCTCGCCCTGGTGCCAGACCACCACGTTGAGGACGTTCGTTCGGCCCGCGGCCGCCGCCAACGCCTCGGTGAGGCGCTCATGATGGGGGCCGCCGGGCGCCCAGTCGTCCGCTGACGTGCCACCCTGGGCGATGTTGGTCAGAATGAGGTCTGCAATGTCGCTGCGCGCGGCCATGTTGTCTGCGAACCGCGGCCAGATGGAGCCTTCAGCGCCGCTCGCGCCGGGGATGGGGTCGGCGATGGGAGCCCGCTCGCCGCCCAGCATGGCTGCACCGAAGTCGGACCGTGCGCGCCCCACGCCGTGGTTGGCGATGTTGGATTGCCCGACGGCGATGATGTGAAGGGTCGGCCCGTCCGCATCCAGCGGAAGGAGGGTGTTTAGGTCCAACGGACGGGTGCGGAAGACGGGCGGAGCCGCTGACTGTTGCCCCGCACCTTGGGCCTCCGCAGGTGCCGGCGCGGATGACTGCGCGTCGAGGGTTGGCGAGAAGCGCGCCTCGTTTGCGTTGTCCTTTGATGCGGCTGACCTTTGGACGCCGTCAACGATCATGGAGAGGTACGGCAGAAAGGCGGATCGCTCTTGCGTACCCTCCTTCAAAAGCGCGTCGAACTCTGCCCCCTGGGCCAAGGCTGACGCGTCAAGTGCATCGCGGGACGTGGCGAACCCGCGCATTTCGTGGGCCATTGCCCCTGCGTTCTGGCCGACGGCGGAGCGGAAGAGTTGCTCGGCGAGGTCCTGCGCGGCGTCGCCGTCCATACCGGAATACTCGACAAGGTCGGCGGCCGTGTCCGTCACCAGCTTTAGGATGCCCGGCGCGTTTTCGATGAAAGCCAACCCGCCGGGGGTGCGCAGGTAAGCGTGTCCATAGTTTCGCGTGGTGACGTAGCCGAGCTGCGGGAGCGCCAGCACCTGCCCGCACGCTGCGTCATGGAGGCCGACGGCAACGTCGAAGAAGTCCGGCAGGAAGAGGTCTCGGGCGCGGGTGTAGCGGGCAATGAGCTGGGTGCGGCGGGTGACCGCGTAGGTGGTTGAGAACGGCCAGCGGGCGTAGCTGCGCAGCCGCGCCTCCGCCGATTTTTGGGTGAGGCTGCGTGAGGGGCGCAGGGACAGTTCCGCCTGGTTTGGCGCGCTCAGCTTCAGCCCCAGCTTGCCGCCCATCGCGGTGACTGCGTCGGGCGAGCGCTCCAGCGTTTTTTGTGCATCGCGCAGCGTTTCCATGAGCGGATAGTCGTCGTCGGACCCCATGATGACGAGGTCGTCTGTCAATGGGGTGAGGACGCTCAGAAGCCGGTCAAACAGGGGAAGGTCGGCGGGGAAGTGCTGGTAGTCCAGCGCCAGCCTTGCGCCCAGTTCTGCGGCGGTCTGTGCGTTTTCCTCGGCAGCCTCTAGGCCGCTGCCATCGGCGACGATGACGCGCGTGTCAGACGCAAACCGGGCCAAGTAGTGGAGCACGGAGGAAAGCGCCGTGGGGCGGTTCCGTGTCGGGATGAGGAGTGGCGCGTCGCTCATGCGCTTTGCCGCAGGCTTGCCGGGCGCATTGCAAAGCTGATGGCGTCGGTCATGAGTTCTGCCAATCCCGCCTCGTCACCCGCGTAGTCCAGGATGGGGCCGGCGAGGCAGTTCACGTGTTCCCTGATGATGCCGTCCTGTGCGGCGCTGAGATCGGGGCGTTCGGCACGGCCGGAGCGGCAGATGAGGAACGTCATTTCCGGGATCAGCCGCGTCAGGAGGCGCAAAAGGTCACCCACCCGCTCGCGGTAGGCCTGCGGTGTCACCTGCGGGGGTTGGACGGCGTCGATGTCCAAAATGCAAAAGCGCGGCGGGACGACTTCGGCACTGAGCCGGGGCACCCCCTCCCGCAGAGCGATGAAATGGGCGCCGCCGCGGCCCCAGACGCCAAGCCGTCCGTTGCTGATCTCAGCCGATATCGTCACGTCTCTGCCCTGGCCTCTCGCCTCCAAAAGTGCGCTGACCCGCGGCCACAGCCCAGCCTCGGCCGGTGTGACCGGGGCGCCGCCGGATGTGAGGTCTGCGCCGGCGGGCGGGCTGAGACGCTCCGACCCCACGAGGAGGAGCGACAGGGTGCTCAGCGGGTCGCCGAGGAGTGTGAGTGTCTGAGGATCGAGCCGCTCGTTCATGCGGGCGGGGTTATAGAGCGCGGTTCGCTGGATCTTTGTGGTGCGTGCCTTGGGGGGCTCGGCCGGCGCTGAGGTGGGCAGGGTGCTCCCGTCGCGCTGTCCGTCCAGCGTCTGGAATTTTTGCGGCTCGCCACTGTTGTCTTTCGACGTGGACGCGCTGCGAAGGGCTTCGCCGATGGCTTCCAGACGCTCCTGGAAGCGCTGGCGCACGCTGGTGCCGGGACGGAAAATGTCCCGAAAGACGGAGAACTGCTGCCGGACCACGTTGTTGCGGAAGAGGGGGGAGTGCTCAAAACCCTCGCGGGTTGGGGCGGGGTAGCCGGCGTGTTCTGCGATGCGCCTTCGTACCAGATGGTCGGCCGCGCGCTCGGCCTGCACGGGCGCCATTTGCGCGTATTGTTCAAGATCTGCCGCGCAGTTCCTGCGCATGGTGAAAATGTCCTCCACACGGCGCAGGAAGAGGAGGCGGCTGTTGGTGCGCAGGTAGCTGTGATTGAAGTTCCGCGTGGCGATGAAGCCAATGTCCGGCACGCCGATGATTTTGCCGTGGGAGCATTCCTGCAGGCCGACGCCGAAATCGTAAAAGCCCACAAGAAACAGTTCGCGGGCGCGGCGGTAACGGGCAATGAGAAGGTCCCGCCGGCTGACGGCGTAGGTTGTGGAATATGACCAGGCTGCAAACGCGCGCATGCGCTTCAGCGGATCGTCCTGGCGGATGGGGCGGACCGCATTCAGCATGCTGTAGAGTTCGTCCGGGGCGTCAAGGCGCAGGTTGACCGTTGCCCCCATGGCGGTGACGGCCGACGGGTCGGCGATGAGCGCCTCTTCCGCCTTCGCCAGCGTGTCAAGCAGCGGGTAGTCATCGTCCGACGCCATGATGATGTGCGGGTCGCTGATCCCCTCAAGGACATCCAAGATGCGGTCGAAGAAGCCCAGTTCGTAAGGGTAGCGGCGGTACTCCACGGCGATCGTCCGGTCGGCCGAGGTCATGTTCGCTTCGTTTTCTGTGGCGAACGCGTCGTTGCTCCCGTCCGCCACGATGACGGACGCTTGGGGCGAAAACCGCTCCAGAAAGCGCACCACTGAGAGCAGCGATGTGGGCCGGTTGCGGGTGGGAATGAGAAGCCGCGCCATTGCGACAACCTTTGTTGGGTGAGATGCGGCTGATCAATCGGGCAGGCCGGCGGTGCGTGGGCGCTCTAGCGCAATTGGCGTTCCCCCGCTACAGACCGGCGGATTGATTGTTTAACCCGGTATTCCATGGACCGCGGCCCATGAGCAGCGAAACCCACCAAGAAGGACAGGTTGACGAGGCCGTTCCCGGCGGTCCGCCGCGCAATGTGCGCCTTCTCGTGGCGTGCATGCCCAAGAGCGGTTCCACATACCTATCGCAGATCCTGAGCGGGCTGCCGGGGCTGCGGCGGGAGAAGCTGGTCTACGGCTATGAGCGGCGGGAGCAGGAGCTTTCCCAGCTGCGTCTGCGCGAAGCGAACGCCTTGACTCAATCCCTGCGGCGCCTTTGGGCCGATGGTGATCTGCCGGGCCATGAGATGCCCACAGGTTATGTGGCCCAGCACCATGTCAGGTGCAGCCGACCGCTTTTGAAGTTGCTGGAAGGGACACGCATCAAACCCATTGTTCTGGTGCGCAATATTTTTGATGTGATCCCGAGCGTCATCGATCATCTTCGCGGTGAGAGTAAGTTTATGTCGATGGCGTATGTGGGCGAGGACTTTGATCAGTATTCCGATCACGAGGCAGCCGCTTTTGTCGCCGATATGGTGATCCCCTGGTACGTCAACTTTTTCGTCAGCTGGACCGCGGCGCCCATAGTTGCGCCGCTGGTGGTCTATGAGGATCTCGTCAACCAGCCGCAGACTGTGTTGGCCAACCTCTTGGCGCATCACGAGTTGGACTACTCGGCGGAGACCATCGAGCAGGCCATTTCCAAAGCGAGCGGGCGCTACACGCGCCTCAACAAGGGCGTTTCCGGGCGGGGCGAAAACCTTCCCGAAGTGGTCAAGGCGCGGGTCCGACACTACGCGTCGTATTACCCGAGCGTAGATTTTGCGCCGATCGGTCTGGAGCGGGTCAGCCCGTGAAAGCGGTTATTCTTGCGGGCGGCCTGGGGACACGGCTTGCTGAGGAAACCGCTGTGCGGCCCAAGCCCATGGTCGAGATCGGTGGATTGCCGATCCTATGGCACATCATGAAGATCTACTCCCACCATGGGATCAACGATTTCATCGTGTGCTGTGGTTACAAGGGCTATGTGATCAAGGAGTATTTCTCCAACTACTTCATGCACATGTCCGATGTGACGTTCGACATGGCGCGCAATGATGTGGTGTATCATCAGCCGAGGGCGGAGCCTTGGCGGGTCACACTGGTTGATACAGGCGATGCGACGATGACGGGGGGGCGCCTGCGCCGTGTGGCGGGTCATCTGGAGGATGAACCGTTCTGCTTCACCTACGGCGACGGCGTGGCCGATGTGGATATCTCAGCGCTCATTGCGTTCCACAAGCGCCATGGGCGGCGCGCGACGGTGACCGCCGTGATGCCGCCGGGCCGCTACGGTGCTTTGGAGCTGGGCGAGGACGGCGCGGTGCGGCGCTTTGTGGAAAAGCCCCGTGGGGACGGGGGGCGGATCAACGGTGGGTTTTTCGTGCTGTCACCCGCGGTGATTGATGTGATCGACGGTGACGCGACGGCTTGGGAGGTGGAGCCGCTCAGCCGGCTTGCCCAATCAGGTGAGCTTGTGGCCTACCCTCACGACGGGTTTTGGCAGCCCATGGACACCCTTCGTGACCGCAAGCAGCTGGAAGATCTTTGGGCCTCCGGCGAGGCGCCGTGGCGCGTCTTGCAGGCGCCGGAGCAGTGATGTTCAGCCGCGCGCTGGTGACGGGCCATACGGGCTTTAAGGGAAGCTGGCTGTGCCTGTGGCTGGCGCGGCGGGGCGTGTCAGTCAGCGGACTTGCCCTTGATCCGCCCACCGAGCCGTCCCTGTTCAAACTGGCAAGCATTGCGAAAGCGCTGGACCGCGACGTGCGTCAGGACGTGCGGGATCGGGAGATGGTGGCAAAGGCCATTGCGGGTGCTGCGCCGGAGGTGGTGTTTCATCTGGCCGCGCAGCCGCTGGTGCGGGAGAGCTACTTTTCGCCGGTGGAGACCTTTGCGACCAACGTGAT
>JBCDFB010000093.1:0-9187 GCA_039178655.1 Pseudomonadota bacterium
CTTTCGGTTATGGGCGTCTTCGGCGGCGGACCCGATGGCATCGTGGGACGGGATGGTCATGGCGGGGACGGGTGCAGTGGAGAGCGCGCCTGCACCAACGACGGCAATGCGTCTGCCAAGCGCCGCCGCCTCACGCTGGAACAGCGCGCCAAGCTCGGCGGCGTCAGTGCTACTGCCGCCGCTGCAAAAGACGAAACGGAAGGCGCTCTCAGGGTCGATCAGGCCGTTGGCGGCGATGACGCTGCCTTCAACCGGCTGCGTGAGAGCATCAACGCCCGCAACTGCGATCCCGTGCGCGTTCGCTGCGCGGATCACCGCCTCGGCCAAGGGTGCATCAAGGTCCGCACGGCACCCGAAAGTGCCCAGAGACGGTTCGCGAAACGAAACACGCAGGGAGTTGCCGCTCAAAATACGGGGCGCTGCGCCGCCGACCCATGGGGCAAGAAGGACAACAACAGTGTCCACGCGCAACTCGCTGAACTGCCGGCCGACTGCCGTGGTGGCACGGGAAAGCTCCTTCCACGGCGGGTTATCAGGGCGAAGTGTGGGAAGCGGGCTCGCCGGCAAAAGGGCGGCCGCCACAACGCCGCCGCGCGGGCCGGAGGTGCCCCGCGGTGGCGTGCTGCCGCCGACAAGCTCCGCAAACGCGCGGCGGGCCATTGCCGGCTGCTCCTGAGATTGCACCGCCCGCGCGCCGTGTCGCCGTTTGGCCGCCCAAAGCTTGAGGTCGGTGATGAGGCCAACGGCGCCGCGCGGCAGGATCAGGATCAGCAGGACTGCCGCGATGCCGAGGGTCAGCTCACCCCCGCCCCAGAAGCCAACCAAGAAGCGCTGGACGATGACGAAGAGGACCGCACCCACCACGGGCCCCCACAACGTGCCCATCCCGCCGGCGACCACAATGAAAACGACGTAGGCCGACCAGCGGATCGAGAACGCGTCGGGCGGGGTGATGGTGACTGTGTCGATGTAGTAGACCGCCGCGGCAAGGCCCGCCATGGGTGCGGAGATGACAAACACCATCGTCTTAACGCGGCGGATGTCGATGCCGACGGCGGCTGCCGCCTCCTCATCGTCGCGCACCGCGGTCAGCGCAGCGCCGTAACGGCTCCTCAACAGCCACCAAACCACAAGCGTTGAAGCGGCAAGGATAATGAGGCCCGCATAGTACCGTTCAGCGATGGAAGTGTCTGACGGGATGGTCATCCCCCCGCCGGCACCCACCACCTGCCATTCATTAAAGATGGAGGCGACGGCTGCAGCGATCAGCCAGGTGGCAACGGCAAAGTACGCGCCCTGCAGTTTGAGGAGCGGCAATGCGCCCAGAAAGATGCAGAACAGCAGAATGACGCGGCGGATGTAGTTGCTGCCGAAAACGTCAGCGCCGGGGTTGAATGCGATGATGATCTCGTAGAACGCCCAAAGCGCAAGCGCGATGATGACGCCGATTGTCGTATTGCGGCGCAGGTTTCGGTCCGAGATGGGCATGGCCTGTAGCCAGGCGAACAATGCCGCGACGATGGCGCCAAGCACCGCACCCACCCAGACTGGGACGCCGAAATAGTAGACGGCGATGGCGACGGTGAAGCCGGACAGCCCGACATAAACCTGCGTACCGAACGTCAAGAGCCCGCAAAACCCGGCCAACAGGTTCCAGGCATGGCCAAGGGTCGCGAACAGGAACACCGTCATCAAAAGGACGGCGAAGTAGCGCGCGCTCTCTCCGACGATGGGGAAGAGAAGAAGCACAACGCCCAGAACGATGATGGCCCCAATGCCAACGGGACGGGACAGGATGCGGTCGATGGCGCCCGCGATCCCGGTCATCTGGAAAACAGTCCCTCGCGGAAGAAGGCCAGCACGAAGAGGACGAGCATGTATCCGCCGACAAGCTGTGCGGACGGGCCGAAATAGGTGCCTGCGAGCACCTGCACGATGCCGAGAAGAACACCGCCCACAAGGCAACCGACGAGAGAGTCCATGCTCCCGATGATCACGACACCGAACGCAACCAAAATGAACTGCGGGCCGTCGAACGGCTGGAAGGTGCGCGTCATCCCAATCATGAAGCCCGCCACGGCGCTGATGGCGAGAGAAATGCCGAGCGCAACGGCAAAAATGTGCTCGGTCTTAATCCCCATTAGCGCCGCGTAGGTGGGGTTGTCGGACGTGGCGCGAATGGCGCGGCCCAAGGCGGTGCGGCGCAAAAACAGTGTGAGCGCGATGAGCAAGACAATCGCGATGACGAAGAAGATGAACCGTAGCGTCGAGATGGAAAGGTCCGTCGACAGCCGGATCGCAGAAAAGGCGAGGTTGTTTCTGATGGATACGGCATCGGAGGCAAAAATTGCCAGGAGGAGATGGGATATGAAAATGCCCAGACCAAAGGTGACCAGGATCGGCGCCATCAGCGCAAAATTTGCCGACATCCCCTGCCGTTCCATGGACTGAACCGAGACACGGTTAAGCAGGAAGCGCTGCAGGCAATACCCGAGCGCAAACATGAGCGGGACCACGATGACGAGAACGAAGAACGGCGGGATGGGCACCACAGTCAAGATGACTGCTGAAAGGTAAGCCCCCACAATCAAGAACTCGCCATGCGCCAGATTGACGAGGCGCATGACGCCAAAGGAAAGGGCAAGTCCATAGGCGATCATCGCATAGCTTCCGCCCAGCAAAGCGCCTGTGAGAAAGGCGTTCGATATGTCGATGACCGTCCAGTAGACCTGCTCTTCGAAGGGCAGCGGCGTCATGGCGTGTGTGCCTCTTGGCGCGCGCCAAAATAGGCGTCGGTGATTTCCGCTTCCGACAGTTCGTGGGGCGTGCCTTCCAGCACCACTTCGCCTTCCAGCATGACGATCACATAGTCGGCGACCGAAAGCGCCTTCTTCATATCCTGCTCGATGACCACGCAGGTGAGGCCGCTTTGGTTGATCTGCTTGAGCCGCTCGTAAATGTCATCGACCACGATGGGCGCCAGACCGAGCGAAAGCTCATCAAACAGCACCAGCGCGGGGGAGGACATGAGCGCGCGGCCGATGGCCACCATCTGCTGTTCGCCGCCCGACATTTGCCGCACCTGCTGGTCGCGCCGTTCGGCAAGCCTCGGAAAGAGTGCAAAAATCTCTTCGAGCTTTTGTCGCGCGTTCTGGCGTGCGCGCTCGATGTGGGCGCCCACCAAGAGGTTCTCCTCAACGCTCATGCGCTGGAAGAGGTGGCGGCCCTCAGGCACCATGGTGACGCCGGTCGCCACGATGCGCTCGGTGCTCAGTTTGTCGAGCCGGCGGCCCTGGAACTCAATCATTCCCTCGATGTGGGCGGCGGCACCGCGGTTCATCATGCCGGTGATCGACCTCAAAAGCGTCGACTTTCCAGCGCCATTGGCCCCAATGACGGCAAGAACTTCGCCCGGATTGACAGTGAAGGAGACGTCAAAGAGGGCGCGCAACTCCCCATACCAGGCCGAAAGGTCCTTCACCGACAGGATGGGAAAACGCCCATCGCGCCCGGCGTCGGAAAAAAGGCTTCCCCTACGCGCCGAGATAGACACGGCGCACGTCCTGGGAGCGGATCACGGCCTGCGGCGGCCCCTCAGCGATGATCGCGCCGCCGGCGAGCGCCATCAGCCGGTCGGTGGCGCGCAGCATCGTTTTCATCACGTGTTCGATCCACACCACCGTAATGCCGCCGTCCTTGATGCGGGCGACGAGGGCGATGAAGTCCTCAACCTCCGCATCGGTGAGGCCGGCGGCCACCTCGTCAATCAGAAGCAGGCTGGGGCGCGATGCGAGGGCGCGGGCAAGTTCATGGCGCTTCCGGCCAAGAAGCGGCAGACGCCCGGCGAGGGTGTCACGTTCGCGCGTCAGCCCGGTGAACTCCAGGATCCGGCTGATCCAGTCGTCGCACTCGGCGTGCTCAAGCTCGCCGCCGAAGAGTGCTGCCACGCGCAGGTTCTCCGCCACCGTCATGTGGGTGAAGGGCCGTGGCACCTGATAGGTGCGCGCAATGCCGAGCCGTGCCCGCTCAAAGGCAGGACTATTTGAGATGTCGCTGCCGCCATAGGCGATGTGGCCCCCGTCCAGAGGGATGGTGCCGGCAAGAAGGCCAAAAAGCGTGGTCTTCCCCGCGCCATTGGGTCCAATGATGCCAAGAACCTCGCCGTCGGACACGTCAAAAGACATGTTCTGCGCGATCACCACGGCGCCATAGGCCTTGGAAAGGTTGGTGGCGCGCAGGAGCGGCTCGCTCAAACCTCAACACCCTTCATGAGATCACCGATGCTGGGCACGGCGCTGTGGCGCAGAGGAGGTGAAGAACGGTGCGTATGGCCCATCATCCCAAGGATGGCGCGGCACAGATCGCTGCCCGGCTCGGCAAGATCGGTGATGGCCGTAAAGTGGTTCCGGCCGGGTTGGGGGAGGAATGAACCGCGATTTCCGGTCTGCCGCCACCCGGCCAGAAACTCGTCGGACTGCCGCAAAAACTCTGAAGGCTCCTCCGAGCCATAGGTGACAATGAGGTTAGCGCGCACCCGCCGCAGGTGGCGGGAGGGACTGAACAACTCCACCTCTTCGTCAGTCAGACGCAAGTCGTTTTGCACGAACGGAACAAGCTTGATGGGGGCCAAGTCAAACAGTCCGCTGATGGCGATACCGCCCTTTACCGTGTCGGCGGGAAGGCCGTAGTCCTTCGCCCAGTCGCTGAGCAGGGTGGTCGCGGTGAGGTGGCCGCCCGCTGAGTGGCCGCAGACATAGATCGCCTCGGCATCGCCGTTGATGGCGTCCGCGTTGGCGTAACACCAGGCAACGAGCGCACGCATCTGGCGCACCATCTCGCCGATGCGTGCGGCGGGGGCGATGGTATAATTGGCGACAACGGCGGTGACACCGGCCCGCTGAAGGCCGGCCGCGCAGAAGGAGAAATCGCGCGCTGAGAGGGACCGCCAGAACCCGCCGTGGATGAAAATGAAAATGGGCGCGCCGCGACGCGTCGCGGGAAAGATGTCGGCGTATTCCTCAACGGTCGGTCCAAAGCGCACGCCAAGCTCGCAGGGCTGCTTCTCGCGCGTGCGTGCGGCGCTTTCCACGAATTGGCGCGCATAGGCCGCAAAATCCGGCACAGACGCTTCCACATCGTAGGCCGCTTCAAGGGCCTCCTGTGTGGCGAACTGCCTGAAAAATGCGGCCACGGCCGGGTCTACTGCTGGTAGACGCGCATCTCGGCGGTCTTCTCCACGTCAGGATACACCTCGTTGAAGACGTTTTCTTTCACGAGATCCCCCGTGTCCTCGTCCCGCCGCCACTGTGCGCCGCCCAGCGGTGAGACGGAGAAGTTCTGATCGTTGAAGGCCACGTTGCCCGCCACCGTCATAATGTCGGTGGACGAGAGCGCGTCGCGCAGCGCCGCCTTCTCGGTGGATCCTGCCCGCTGCAGCGCGTCGAACAGGACGTCATAGCTCGCGTCCGTCCAGGCAAGGGGCGGGGAATAGAGCTTGCCCGGGTTGGCAGCATGATAGCGGTCCACCAACTCCTGGCCGGTGTAGCCGCCGAAAGCGCTTTCGCCTGGGAAGGCGGGTGACCAGAAATTGACGCTCAGGATGTCGATCCCGAAATCGCCCAGAGCACGCATGGGCTCAGGGTACCCGGTCCCCTTGTCGATGATGTACATCTTGGGCTTGTAGCCGGCCTGGGCGGCCTGCTGCATGTAGGTTTGCAGATCCGGCGGTGCGAGAACGCCGGTGACCACCTCGACCCGGTTACGCTTGAACTGGTTGATGATTGCCGAATAGTCCGGCAGGCCCTGCTCGAACCGGCCGGGATCGACCGTTTGCCACCCTTCGCCCTCGAAGGCGGGACCAAACAGCGATGCGAACACCACCCCGTCAGGATCGTTGGGATAAAGGAAGCCGATGCGGCCGTTGAAGCCGCCGGGAAGCGCCTGGATCATGCCCACATGGTTCTTCACAAGGTCTGGGACGGCGAAGAAGAAGTGGTGCGTCCAGTTGTATTCCTTTGGCTGCCCGTCCGGGCCGTAGAGCCACGCTTCAACGGGGGTGTTTGAGGTGATGCAGGGAACTTCGTAGCGCTCGCAAAGGTCCGACGGTGCGTTGGTGGTGTCAGGCGTGCCCTGCGCCAGCAGCACGTCCACCTCGTCTTCTAAGATGGCGCGCTGGGCAGCTTCGGCTGAGCCGGCTGCAGTGCCTCTGGAATCGTAAATCTCGTACTCAATCAGGCACTTCTTGCCGCCCACATCCAGTCCGCCAGCAGCGTTGACGGCGCCGACCTTGTTCTCATCCACCCATGGCGTTTCGCGACCCATGTCCAGGAGAGGGCCGGTCATGGGCACCACACGGCCCACCTTGATGACACACGCATCGTCCTGCGCGGCGGCCGGTGGTGTTGCCGCCACCAGCGCCAGCGCTGTCGCCGCCAATCCAAGGGCAATGGTCTTCATGGTTCACCTCCTCGTATCGGCCGGCCCGGGAGGCCAGGTCCGATCGTGATCACTTCGAACTCAGCACCTAAATTCGACGATGGCAGCACCCGCACCGTAGGTTGCGCCATAGGCGTGGACCCGCGCGCCGCGGATCTCTCCGCCCAGCGCGCCCATGATCCAGGCAAACTGCTTGAAGCCCATCTCCGCCTTGGCACCCTTGGAAAAGTCCTGCGCTAGGGCGGCGAGCTCGCCGCGCCCGCCGCGCTCCATGGCAGCCAGCATCCGGCGATTCCATTGATCGTCTTCTGCCGAGGTTATCCCGTCGGAGCGGATGTCGATCTCGCGCCGGAAAATGGAGCCTGAAAGCGCGCCGACGCCCACCACGGCAACCCGCCTGTTGAGCGCGTCGGCCTGCTTCACGGCCATTTCGCCGAGCTTCATGGTTTCGTCGAATGAATGGTAAAGATTGTTGGCGCCGATGGTCAGCGGCGTTCGGCTGCCTTCGTTCAGGAATCCGTTGGCGACGATGGTCCCCGTATCGATGGGGAACTTGTCGTAATTCACCCCTTTGGAGGAAATGCCGATCTCCTTGGAGCCGGCAACGCAAGCTTCTGCGAGCGCGACGTCGCAATGGATCGTGTATTCAAGGTCGCCGTATTCGTACCAATTCTGGTCGACATGGATGTCGGAGAGTGTCGGCCGCGTTTGCCACAGCTCGTCGAGCACCGCCATCCATTGGGTCGAGTAGAGGAGGATGGTGTCCGGCCTTGCCGCCTGGAGCGCACGCCCCGCAGCCCTGTAGGCGGTCGCAATGCCGCTCCAGGGCGGGTTCTCCGGCCGCAGATAAGGGAGCGGATTGCCGGGGACCAGGAAGGCGCAGACCACAGGCATTCTGGGCTTCTCCGCGCGTTAGCGGCTTCCGGCGCCAATGGCCGGACCGGGCCCGCCATAAAGCGCGCCCGCACCCGACCCGTTGCCGGCAGGCGGGTATGCTGCTCCCGCCGCGGCTGGGCGCGCCGCGCCATTTGCAGCACCGTTCCAGGCGTGCGCGGGCGTGGCGAGGCCGTGCTTGGTGAGGTCCCACTTGAATACGGCGTTGCCGGTGCCGATCACGTTGCCGAAGCCCAGCAACTCGCCCGGCAGCTCCGGGTAATCCATCGCCGCAAACATCCAGGTGAAAGACCCCGCCTTGAACTCGGCAAACGCGATCTCAACGAATTCAGGCAACAGCCGATGGACTTCGCTCAGTTGTCCGCGCCGCATCAAATCGATCAGGCGCATGTCCCACTGGTACATCTCCATGGAGTAGGGGTGCTCCTGGGACATGTCCTCGGGCACCTCCGGCTCTTCTTGGAAATGGCGGTGGCTCATGGTTGCCGAGCACAGCAACACCGCGCGCCGGCCCAGTGACTGGATCGCCTTGCGCGTTGCCTTGCCGAGCAGATCCATCTCGGCAAAGCCCTCCTCGGTGGTGAGGTAGTAGGGCGAGTTGTTGGCCGAGAGGCCGACCACGGGGATATCCCACTGCGGCCGCGCAAGATGCAGCGAGGTGATGGTCCCATAGTCGACGCGGAAGCGCGGATTGCGCATCAGCTTGGAAACAAGGCCGATCTTCTTGGCTTCCTCGCAGGCCCGCTCGGCAAGCTCCACGTCCACATCGAGTTCAAAGTTGTAGCGGAAGAGGTTCGGGAAGATCGGATCGACCGACTTTCCCGAAAGGTGCGGCACGGCCAGGAAATGGTGGCCGAGTTCGGTGTTCCAATGGGGCGAGTGAACGAGCAGAACGTCCGGCTTCAGCTCGTCAATGGCCTCGCGCACTTTTTCATACGCCCACCGCAACTGCTCCCAGCCGCCGTTGGAGCGAGGCTCGTTCTGCGGCGGGTTCTCGCCATAAACAAGGTGCGGCGGATGGGGGGCGATGAAGCCGGCGACGATTTCGCCTTGGGCCATAGCGCGATCCTTTCAGGCCGGAGTGGGGTTTTGGGCGATGTAGGCGGTGGCCCTCATCTCGATGAGAAGGTGCGGATGCGGCAGCTGATGCACGGCAACTGTGGTGCGCGCCGGACCGTCGGGTGCAAAGTATTGAGCGTAGATCTCGTTGTAGCCGCCAAAGTCATTCATGTTGACGAGGTAGGTGGTCACATCAACGAGGTTCTCCAGTTCGCCGCCGGCTGCCTCCAAGATGTCGCGCATGTTCTCAATACATGCAGCCGTCTGCGTGCGGATATCTAAGCTCACGGTGCCCATCTCGTCCGCCTGGGCACCGGCGATGGAGTTGTCGGGCCGCCGGGCGCTGGTTCCGGAGATGAACACGAACGCCCCTGCACGTCGGTAGTGGGGGTAGGCGCCGCGCGGTTTGGCCTTGTGGGCAAGCGTCTCGCCCGATGAGGAAGCTTGCGTCTTCGTCTCGGTAACGGCCACGTCAGCTTTGGTCCTTCACAAACATAAATTCAGCCTCCACCGCGGCGCCGAGGGGGAGGGCAGACACGCCAATGGCGGTGCGCGCCGGCAGCGGTCCTTCGGCCGGGACGAAACGCTCCCACACCCCGTTAATGGCCGCAAACTCACCCATGTCGGTCGCATAAATCGTCGCGCTGAAGAGGTTGCGCAGGCTGAGGCCGTTGCTGTCCATGATGCGAAACAGCGTCGTCATAATCTGCGAGAACTCAGCGGCCGCGCCGCCTTCAACCAACGCGCCGGCCGCCGGATCAAGGCCGACCATGCCGGCGGTGCGGATGAACGGGCCGGC
>JBCDFB010000094.1:0-9118 GCA_039178655.1 Pseudomonadota bacterium
CGCCCGGGTCGTCCTGGATGAGCTCGGCCGTGCAGGACGCGCCCACAATCATCGCTTGGGGGGTGAAACGCTCATAGGCGTCGCGGGCGGCGGACTTGAAAAGCTCCGCCGTGTCGCCGCCCAGGTCCCGCGCTTGGAAGGTGGTGTAGGTGACCGGCGGGCGGTGGTCGCGCCGCTCAATCATCGTGAACAGAAGGTCTGCGTACGTGTCGCCCTGCGGGGCGTGGAGCACGTAGTGAAGGTTCTTCATGCCGGTTGCGACGCGCATGGCGCCCACGTGCGGCGGCCCCTCATAGCACCAAAGGTTCAGCTTCATGTCGCAAGCCTTTCCGCCCGGCGCAGGGGCCGGGCAAAAAGCTCTGCCAAATCGCCCGCCTGCTCGAACCCGTGGATGGGTGAGAAGACCAGCTCAATGGCCCATTTGGTGGTAAAGCCCTCTGCCTCCAGCGGGTTGGCAAGACCAAGACCGCACACGGTGAGGTCTGGCTTGTCGTCCCGGATTCGGTCCAGCTGCTTGTCCACATCCTGCCCCTCGCTGAGGCGGGCGGTGCTCGGCAGGCGGACAATCTCTTCGCTCAAGAGCTTCTGGTTGATGTAGGGCGAGCCCACCTCCAGAAGCGTCATGCCGCATTCCTCCGACAGGAAGCGGGCAAGCGGCGGCTCCAGCTGCGAATCGGGCAAGAACGCAATGGACTTGCCGGAAAGGACGGCACGCTGACGAGCGACAGCTTCCCGTGCCCGCCGCGCAGGCCCCGCAACCACACGCTCAAACAGGGCATCGTCGACGCCAAAGGCGTCTGCGGCAGCCTTCAAGAAATGCCGCGTCCCCACCGCGCCGAAGGGGAACATGGCGCAAATGCGTTTCGCGCCACGACCTTCCAGGCGCTGCACCGTCTCCGTCAGGAACGGCTGCATCACCAAAAAGCGGGTGTTGGGTCCCACCGCCGGCAAAAGGTCGGACTTGCGCGGGGGAAGTGTGTTGACGTTCTGGATGCCGAGATCGTTCAGAAGGCGGACGAACTGGTCCTCCACAATGTCAGGCAGAGCGCCCACCAGGAGGAGAGAATTATCCGCCTCCGGGCCGGCCGGCTCCATCGTCTCCACCAGGGCGGCAAGGCATGTGTCCTCACCGTCGGTGAAGGTGGTTTCAATGCCGGAGCCGGAATAGGCAAGCACCCGCGTTTGCGGGAAATGGCTGCGGTTCAGCCGCTCGGCAGCCTTGGCAAGGTCGAGCTTGATGACCTCCGAGGGACACGAGCCCACCAGAAACAACAGCTTGATGTCGCTGCGCCGCTCGAGCAGTTCGCCCACAACGCGGTCAAGCTCATCGTTGGCGTCGGCAAGACCTGAAAGGTCACGGTCGTCGATGATGGCGGTGCCAAAGCGCGGCTCCGCGAAGATCATCACGCCAGCGGCGGACTGCAGCAGGTGCGCGCAGGTGCGCGAGCCCACGACGAGAAAGAACGCGTCCTGAATTTTGCGGTGCATCCAGATGATGCCGGTGAGACCACAAAACACCTCGCGCTGCCCGCGTTCGCGCAAAATGGGGCGCTCACATCCGGCAGCCGGCGCGTGGCGGGCAAGGGCGTTCACGCAGCCGCTCCCGCCGCCGCTGCCTGACCGCTTGGCGGCGCAGCAGCACCAGCTTCACGCCGCGCCAGTGCCATCTTTCCGAGGAATTGCGCCGCATTCACGGCGTAGGCAGCGTAGGCGGCGAGCGCCACCCAAAGCTGCGTCTGCGCAGTGCCAAGACCCAGCGCCAACATGACCAGATAGGCGGTGTGGAGTGCGATGACGCCGAAGGAGACCACATCCTCCCAGAAGAAGGACGGCGCGAACAGGAACTGGCCGAACACAGCCCGCTCCCAAATCGCGCCGGTCACCATGATGGCGTACAAGATTGCCGTCTTCGCCACGATGGAAACGGCTGCCGCTTCGGCCCAACTTCCGGTTGTGAGCGCTGCAATGACGAGAACCAGGCTCACCAGGAAAACGGCGAACTGCACCGGCGCAAGAATCGCTTGCACCGTGGTCCAGACCGTCTCATCGCGCCGCAGCCGCTCTTCAGTCGTGTAAACCGGCCGCCTTGTGCGCGTCACTGCGCTGACCGGTTCCGGCAGACGGCGCACCCCAGCGATTTTGGTGCGATTCCCCATCAATCCCCCCGCGAGCGTGCCGCTTCCGGCTACGTCCGTGTTTCAACTAATTTACGCGGCTTCAGAGAAGGGTGTCAATCGAGGTTGACGACTTTTATCAGGTGCACTGCCGCTTTGGTGAGTAGACCAATTCCAGATGTCTCGAAACATTGACACCAATCAAAAGGACGCGCACTTTGATCGCGGAGGATCGCTCGCGTCGCGCCAAAGCTTACGCTATAGTTGTGTATGGTCAGCGACGTGCCGAGTGAGAAACGGCCGGAAGCACCTGTCGAGCCATCTGGTTCGCCGGGCCAGACCAGCCGTCCGCCCGCAGTGAGTGGAGAGGCGACGGTGCCATTGGACCCTTCCGCAGAAGTTGTGGCTGACGTCGCACGCGAAAGCGGTATGGCTGCCAGCGCGGGCGCGGGTGGGGGCCTGCCGGCAGCGCGGGAGGGGCAGCGTTGGCGCAACGCGTTCGCCAAAACCATCGAGAGCGAAATCGTCCCGCAGCTCCTCAAACTCACGGGCGGCGCGCAGCTCGACAGCGCGGCAGCAAACCCGGGCGTGATTGCGGCGGTCGCCGATGCCGCTGCGGCCGGCGAGGGCGAGGTGGTCACCGCGCACGTCCTCTCCTACACCGATCAGGGCTACAGTTACGCCGACGCGCTCCTTTATCTCGTCGCTCCGGCAGCACGCCTCCTGGGCACCCAGTGGGATGAGGACAGTCGCGACTTTTTCGACGTGACGGTGGGTTTGGGAACGCTCCACCAGGTGGTGAGCCACCTTTCCGGCCGGTTCGTCTCCCATGTGCTGCCCGACCGGCGGATCCTGCTGACCCTCACCCCGGGCGAGCAGCACACCTTCGGCCTTGCGATCGTGGACCATTTCTTCCGCGCCGCCCGCTGGGACGTGGACTTTGAGGCGGAGACGGATTTTGCCTCCCTGAAGCGCTTTGTCTCGCGGCGCTGGTATGCCGTCCTTGGCCTGTCACTTTCCGGCGACACGCTGGTGGAGGAGGCGGCCGAAGCCGTGAGTATTTTGCGCAAGGCCTCGCTTAACCCGCAAATGCGTGTTTTGGCCGGGGGCCCAGCCTTTGAGAACCGGCGCGAGCTTGCCGCCTACATTGGCGCAGACGCTGTGGCCGTGGACGGACGGGACGCGGTCCAGATTGCCGACCGATGGGTTACCCAGGGATTGGTGGGGAGCGCCCAGTGAGGCTTTGCGCACCCATGCGGATCAACCGGTTTCATCCCCGAGGGTCCGCCTGATGGACGCGCGCAGCGCAAGTTCCGCCGGCGAGGCACGCATTGGGGCCGTGCTGGAAGATGCCTCGCGCATCGACCTTGGCGATCTGGTGGTCGCAAGCGCCGACATTGCGGTGATGCTCGACAATGAAGGCGTTGTCTGCGACGTGGCGGTCAATGACGGGGGTGTGCCGCGCCGGCTGGTGGAAAGCTGGCAGGGCCGACCTTTCTTTGAAAGCGTGACTGTGGAAAGCCGGCCCAAGATCGAACGTCTTCTGGCTTTTCAGCGCGGCGCGTCCCGGCCCATGCGCACGCACATCAACCACCCTCAGTCCAACGCTGAGGATCTGCCGGTCCGCTACGCGTGCGCCCGCGTTGCGGACCGTTGGCTCCTTGCACTCGGGCAAGACCTTTCAAGCGTCGCCGCAGCGCAGCGCCGCCTCGTGGCCGCACAAAAACTTGCCGAAAAGGATCTTGCTAAGCTGCGCAACACAGAGGCGCGCTTCCGCGAATACTTCTATCTTGCCGGCGAGCCGGTGCTTTTCATCGATGCCGACAACCGGATCTCCGCCGTCAATCAGGCAGCGGAAGAAGCCTTCGTGCGCCAGCAAAGGCTCATCGGGCGAAAGGCCACCGATCTGGTGCGCACTGGCGAGCGGGAGGGCCTCCTGGCTGAGCTTGCCGCGGTGCGCCAATCCCGAACCGCGCGCACCTTCGCGGTCAGCATCGGGCGAATTGCGGCAGCGCCCCTCAGGCATGACGGCGGCACAATTCTTCTACGCTTCTTCGATCCGGTGGCGCCCATGCTCACCGCGCGCGACCGCTTGGCCCGAACGGTGGAAACCATGCCGGACGGCTTCGTGGTCACGGACAAGGATTTTGAGATCGTGGTGGCCAACGAGGCGTTCGCAGCCATGGCGGAATTGCCCACGCCCGATCGCCTTGTGGGCACCTCTCTGGACAGGTTCCTCGGCCGGCCGGGCGTTGATCTCTCGGTGATCAGGGCGGCCTTGTCCGAGGACGGCAAGCTGAAGGGCTATGCGACGGTGGTGCGCGGCGATCTTGGCCGCAACCAGGATGTGGAGGTATCCGCCACCCGGGTGAGCGACGGCGGGGGCGACTTTGTCGGCCTTGCGATCCGCGAAGCCATGCCCGCGGATACGGCTTTGCCGTCCCGCTCGCCCCAGCAGCTGGCCGATCTTGTGGGCCGCATCCCCATGAAGGAGATCGTGCGCGAAACCACCGACACCATCGAGCAGATGTGCATCGAGGCGGCGCTGGAGATGTCCGGCGATAACCGCGCTTCGGCGGCCGAACTCCTCGGTCTCAGCCGGCAAAGCCTCTACGTCAAAATGCGGCGCTTCGGGATTGTGGAGCCGGACGGCGACGCTTCGGACCCTCCCGCTGCGTAGGGCAGCACTGCCGAGCGACCATCATCGCCCAAGGCGCATGGCGTGATCGATGCGTGATCGATCCGATCAACCTGTCCGACAGCTCCAGCGATCCGAACTGCGCACCGTTGAAGGGCGCCATATGGCGCTGTTTTCCAGCGCGCCCGGACCGCTGCCACGCGGGCCGGAGCGGCCCCCTTGCCGCATTGATCAGCAACAACTCAGCACAAAGTCGCGCCGATTTCGCCCTCAGGAGGCGGAAGGAGCCTGATCTGTCGGCTTTACCGGGCGGACAAGGCGCAAAAGGTGCGCAACGTCCTTCACGAAGACTTTGGCGTGTGCCGCCTTCTTCTTCCTCACCAGCCGCTTGTTCATGTAAGCATCGAAGGTGAGCTGCTGAACATCCTTATCGGCACACATCGTCACAAAGCGCTCGCGCCGCTTGTCGTTGGAGTACCAGAACCACTGCAGCAGGCCGAGTGCCATAAAGACTTGCCCGTGGGCCTTCATGTAACGCTTGCGCACCTTGGCAAGGTGCTTTGCGTTGCCAGTGGCCAGCGTCTGCGCCACGCCGTCGGCAGCCATGTCACCGCACGCCATGGCGTAGTAGATGCCTTCGCCCGATGCCGGCGCCACCACACCCGCCGCATCCCCGACCACAATCACATCCTTGCCGTTGTCCCACCGTTTCAGCGGCTTCAGCGGGATCGGCGCGCCCTCCGTGCGGCGCGTCTCCACAGCGTCGAGCCCCGTGGCCGCGCGAAGGTCGCGCACAGCGCCGCGCAGGGAAAAGCCCTTGTGGGCCGAGCCGACGCCGATGGACGCCGTCTTCCCGTGGGGGAACACCCAGGCGTAAAAGTCAGGCGAGAGCTTGCCCTGATAGTAAACTTCGCAGCGTTTGCCGTCGAAGTTCTCGCCGTCCTCCGGCGCGGACACGATCTCATGGTACGCGAAGACTGATTTTGACATGGCGCCGTTGAGGGCCTGCTTGGCAACGGCTGATCGGGCGCCGTCCGCACCCACCACCATTTTGACGCGCACGGACTTGGCTTCTCCGCCAGCGGTGTAGTGGACCACAGGCGCGCCTGCAGCGTCCCGCTCCAGCGATTTGAAGGTGCCGTTCACGCGCGTGGCGCCCGCCTCAGCGGCCCGGTTGCGCAGGAACTCATCGAACACTTCCCGGTCGACCATGCCCACGTAGCCGTTCTCAATGGGCATATCGACCTTGCGGTCGGTGGGAGAGATCATGCGCGCGCTGGTGATGTGTGCGCAAAGCAGGCTGTCAGGAATGTCGTAGTCGCGCACCAAACGGGGCGGAATGGCCCCGCCGCAGGGCTTGATGCGGCCCGCGCGGTCCAAAAGCATGACGGAATGGCCGCTTCTGGCGAGCTTCTCCGCCGCAGTTGCGCCCGCCGGTCCGCCGCCGATGACTGCAATATCAAAGTCTTTCACCATCTCAGCGTCCCTCAGCATCCTGCGTCCCTCCCAGGACAAATCCTCTTGCCTCTCGCGGGCGTTTGGCGTTTTGCCCGCACCCTCCACATCATCCGCGCCAAGGCCTTCACGCCGGCACCGGCTGGGCCCGGCCCTCGTGCGCCGGCCCGCGCGCCACGCGCCACGCCAAAAGTGCGGCAAACGTGAAGAAGACCGCCTCCAGCGCAAACACTGCGGCAAACGCCGACGGATCGTTGAGGCTGATGCGTGCCGCATCCAGCACGCTCGCCCCAAAGAACATGCCAAGGCCGAAGCCGATGGCCTGCGCCGCGCCCCAAATCCCCATGCGAGTGCCTTCCCGCCGCTCAGCCCCCATCCCGGCCAGGCTGAACATGGAGGCAATGGCAGCGCCCGCAAAAACGCCATTTGAGACGCCGAACGCCATCACTGTGGCCGCAAGCGGCCAGTCCGGCGCGAAAAATGCGGAGGCAGCGAGCGTCAGCAGGGCGGCTGCCGAGCACAAGCACCCGCCCACCGTGACGGCAACCAGCGCGCCAGGACGGCCGCGCAAAATCCGCCCCACCACCGCGATGATGATGAGACCGATAAGAACGCCCATGTGGTGGTTGCCCGAAAGCTGGGTGGATTCCCCCGGCGACAGGCCGAAGACTGCGGCGCTGAAGGGCTCCAGCACCAGCTCCTGCATGTTGTAGGCGAACATGGAAACGAATACGAAAATGGTGAAACCGCGCGCCGCCGGCTCCGCCCACACCTGGCGGAAGGCGGCCATCATGGACCCCTTCACCTTGCCGGTGCGCCCCTCGGCACTGCGGTCGCCGCTGGCCTGTGCCTCACGCGGGCGGCCTTTGCCTTCAATGCCCAGGAGCGCAAGGGTCCCCACCGTCACCGCAATCACCGAGATGGCGATGGAAACCTCAACCAGCCGGGCGTAGCTGAAGGGGATCATCGCCTGCCCGCCAAGGGTCGCGGCAAGAACAAGGCCCAGGATCATCAAGAACCACACGATGGTTGCCGCGGGTGCACGGCGTTCCGGCGCCACAGTGGTGGCCAGCAGCGCGAGCAGCGTCGTCCCCGCAGCGCCCACGGCAATGCCCACCAGCGCGTAGGCGAGAATTGCGGCCGCGTACCCCAGCGCCGGGTTTTGGGTCATCAGCGTGACCGACAGGGAGGCGAGGACGCCGGCAATCCCAAGTGCCACAAGACCGCCGATGATGAAGGGCGTGCGCCGTCCGCCCACGTCGGACCCGTAACCGAACCTCAGGCGCGAAATCTGCACCGCGTAGTGGATGCCGATGAGAACGCCCGGCGCCATGGCAAGCAGCGACAGCTCTTCAATCATCAGCCGGGGCAGCGTGGAGATGGGCAGCACCGTGATGGCGGCAATGGACCCTTGCACAATCCCGAACCGAACGATGGTGACCCAGGCGAGGACCACGTGCATCAGCCGGCCCCCCCGGCGTTGGCGAGGCCGACGGCGCACACCATCATGCCCCAGACATAAAGCGTCGTGCCGGTGGCGTTGTACCAGGCCGCCCGCTCCTTGGGCTTTGCGATGAGCCGCACCATCAACACCACCTGGATGACAAGGAGCGCCGCCACAATTGCCGCAGACACCATCATCCCCCACGCAAGGAGGCAGGCAATGACGACAATCTGCGCCCCGCCCATCACCCAGGAGGCGAGGATGGCCGCGGGCCGTGCGCCCATGCGCGCCGGAATAGAGCGCACACCGCTCACCCGATCACCGTCGATGGACTTGAAGTCATTCAGCGTCATGATCCCGTGGGCGCCGACGCTGTAAAGCACCGCCAGCGTGATGATGCGCGCGTCCGGCATGGTGCCCAGCATCACCGCGGCGCCGGTGAACCAGGGCAACCCCTCGTAACAGGCGGCAACTGCGGTGTTGCCGATCCAGCCATCGCGCTTCAGGCGGAAGGGCGGCGCGCTATAGGCCCACGCCAGCGCCAGGCCCACCACCGTTGCCGCAAAGCCCAGCGGGCCAAGGAGCGTTGCCGCAGCAAGGGAGAGCCCGGTCCACAAATAGGCAACATAAAGGCCCCAGCGGCCAGGAAGGCGGCCGGACGGAATGGGTCGGTCAGGCTCGTTGATGGCGTCCACATGCCTGTCGAACCAGTCGTTCACCGCCTGGCTTGCCGCGCACACCAGCGGCCCCGTCAGGACGAGGCCGACAATGAGTTTGAGCACATCCACCGATGCGCCTGACGAGACCACCCCGCAGGCGAACGCCCACATGGGCGCAAACCACGTGATGGGCTTTAAAAGCTCCAGCACGACGGCAGGGCGGGGGTAGGATCGTGGGACGTCTGCCACTGACACGAGCGTCAACTCCACCTGACACTTGCAATGTAACGAGACAGCACGCGCCCGTCGACCTGAAAGTGCGCCGTCTCAACCGTCGCAGCGGGCATTCTTGGTCGCACCGCGGCGGGGACGGTGCTGGGCGAAATGGTTGCCGAAGTGCTGCGTTTCCGGTTGCTGTGTGTTGACTTTTGCGGCGCGGTTTTTTGGCGATTTTCGGTAACTGATTCGTTCTCGTGAACGCACATGGAACATCGACCGCAAAACGACGCTGCGTCGGGCCTCTCGCCCGGTGCGGCCGCATCGGCTAGAAGGCGGCCTCGCCAATCCTCACGGGTGCAACATTGACCGCCTTCGACCCCCAGTATGGCCGCAGCGTGCCCGTGGCCGACGGCATTCACCGCATCAGCGCCAACAATCCCGGCCCGTTCACCGGTGCGGGCACCAACACCTACATCCTAGGAACCGACGAGGTCATGGTCGTCGACCCCGGGCCCAACGATCCGGCGCATGTGGAGGCGATTGTGTCCGCCGTGGCGGGCAGGCCGGTGAGCCACATCCTCATCACCCA
>JBCDFB010000095.1:0-9111 GCA_039178655.1 Pseudomonadota bacterium
GCCGTAGGGGCTCATCATGGCAAGCGTGTTGACCAGCGCTTCGTTGGACGCCTGCTTCACGCTTTTCCAGTCGGCTTCCAGATCGTTGGCGTCCAGATAATTCTGGAACGCTTTGATCAGCGCATCCCTGTCGACATCCTTGTCGTTGTCGAAGTTGCCCATGTCGCCGGCGAATGCTTCGGCGGTGATGCGGCACTTGCGGTAGGGCGCACCATCATGGACCTCGTCCATGATGTGAAAGCGCGTCACACCAGCGATCTGGAAGCCGACTGGAAAAGCGTGAAGCAGGCGTCTAACGAAGCGCTGGTCAACACGCTTGCCATGATGAGCCCCTACGGCCCGGCGGAAAAGCAGGCGCTCTTGGAGGCGCCGGACCTGAAGGCGCGCGCGGCCACGCTGGTGGCCATCACCGAAATCGAACTCGCGCGGCAGACCGGCGACAAGCCGACCCTGAACTAGGACCCCATGCCATGGCGCAAGAGCGCACAGTCGATCCGAAGTTGCTTGAGCTTTTGGTCTGCCCAGTGACCAAAGGCACTCTGAAGTTCGACGCTACGGCGGGCGAGTTGATCTCTGAGCAGGCCCAGCTCGCCTATCCAATCCGCGATGGGATCCCGATCATGATCCCCGAAGAGGCGCGGAAGCTGGAGGGCTGACGGCATCTTCCCTCGCCGGTCACAAGCACGTCGTGGCCGGGCGGTACGGGTTTTCCTTTCCTGTAGGGAGGGTGGGATGATGCCAAAGATTGGATCAGAGCACACATCGCAAAGCGTGGCGGCGACGATCAGCCGGCGATTAGTGCTGAAGACGGCCGGCTTGGCCTCGGTTGCGTCCGCCACGGGAAGCATGACGGCATTCGCTGCGGGCGAGGGTCGGGGCACGCTCCTTTCCATCGCCGACCTCCACTCCGCGTACGCGCGCCTTCCTCAACTCCTTTCGACCGTTCGCAGGATCGCTGCCGACGCTCCGGGCCCTGTGCTGATTGTGCTGAACGGCGACCTTTTCGAGCGCGGCAATGTGGTGGCCGCGAGAAGCCGTGGGGCGGGCGATTTCGCCTTTTTGACCGCGCTTGGCCAAGTGGCGCCCACCATCCTCAACATTGGCAACCATGAGCCCAACTTCGTCGATGATATGAGATCGCTGGTGGCGCAGGTGGAAGCGCGCGGCGTGCCCGTGATCAGCAACATCGTGGACGCGCGGACCGGGCGCCTGTATGCGCCGCTTGCGGTGGAGGCCGAGCTTGCCGGGCGGCCGGTGATGGTCGCGGGCATTGCCACGGACAACATCTTCACTTACCCGGCAAACATCCGCTCACAGCTCACGCTGCCGGAGCCGGTCGCCTCCGCCCAAAACCTTCTGCGGCGGTTGGGCGAGGATCCCATACTCCTGTTGAGCCATGCCGGGGTCGTTGCGGACCGAGCGATTCTGCCGCTTTTGACCAGGGGATCCATTGCCGTTGGCGGGCACGATCATCTTACCCTTACCGAGGGCGGTGGAATCACTTACGCCCATGGCGGATCATGGGGGCGTATCTTGCTGAGATTTGATGTGACCGCCGTGGGCGAGGGCTTCTCCGCCGTCGTCACGCCGGTGGAGATTGCGCCGGGTGACGAGGGCGACGCAGAGTTGACCGCGACCATCACTGCTCTGGAGGAGGAGCATCTCACCGCCGAGGACAAGGCCACCATCGCCACGTTGGATGGGCCTTTGGACTTCACCGACGGCGTTTTCGTCGCAGTTGAAGCCGTCCGCAAAGCGGCCGATGCGGACGTTGCATTCATCGGTCACACCACGTTCGGCACGGGGCTCCCCGCCGGCAATGTGCGCCGCTACGACTTTGACGCATTCATTCGTTTTGATGGCAGCATTCTCACCGCGCAGGTTCGCGGTGCGACGCTCGCCGCGATCATGGGGCGCGCCAATCAGCACGAGGCGGCGACGCTTGAAGCGCGGACGGGAGACTTTGTCTACGCGCGTGAAATTCAAATCGACGCGGAGGCGACCTACACCATCGCAGTGAACGGTTGGACCGCACGCAACCAAGAAGCGTATCTCGGCACGCAGAATGTGCCGTTCAGGGAGGTGCCCGGCATGATGTTGAAATCCACCGTCATGGACGCGCTGAACGGTTAAGCGCTGCAATTTGGGGTCGAAAGGGGGCGGTGACCGGCGCCCGGTTCCGGTTGGAGCCCGCGGCGCTTAACGCGCGTGCGTCAAAACGCATGTCCAGCACCGCTGACGATTGACTAATTTGAAAACCGCGGCGCGCCTTGCCGCGGGCTAGCCACATTCAATCTCCAAGGACAATCAAAGATGGACAGACCGACGGCGCCTTGGAGTGCCGAGCACGATGCGTTCGCCAAGTCCGCGATAAAGGGCCTCACCGCTTCGCCGAAAGCGATGGAGCCGCGCTGGCTCTATGACAGCGTGGGCGCCAAGCTGTTCGAGGCCATCACCAAGCTCGACCACTATTACCTCACCCGCACCGAAACCGCCCTGATCAAGGCCCATGCCGGCGCGATCGCAGACGCGCTGGGCGACGGCGTGACCATCGTTGAGCCGGGGAGCGGCGAGGCGCTGAAGGTACGGCCGATACTCTCAGCGCTGGGTGAGCGTGCGCAGGGCTATGTCCCCATCGACATCGCGTCTGAACAGCTGGAAAGCGTTGTCAAAGAGATGGCAGCCCTCTTCCCTGACCTTTCGGTGGAAGGGATCGCGACGGATTTCTTCCGCCCGTTTGAAATGGACAAGCCTTCGCGGGCGGTGGTGTTTTTCCCTGGCTCAACCATCGGCAATATGAGCCCGTCGACCGCTGTCACGTTTCTGCGGGATCTTCAAATGGCGACGGGTGCCGCGCGCTTTCTGATCGGCTTCGATCTGGTCAAGGACCGCAAGGTGCTGGTGGAGGCGTACGACGATCCGGCGGGCGTCACGGCGGCGTTCAAAAAGAACCTTCTGCAGCGGATGAACCGTGAGTTGGGGGCCAACTTCGACCTCTCAAAGTTCCAGCATCGGGCCTATTTCGCTGAGGATCGCAGCGCCATCC
Organism: Pseudomonadota bacterium; assembly: GCA_039178655.1. Lineage (GTDB taxonomy): Bacteria > Pseudomonadota > Alphaproteobacteria > Rhizobiales > Amorphaceae > Acuticoccus. The sequence goes on from JBCDFB010000095.1 coordinate 3,047, forward strand.
GCATGGGAATGGTCGCCATGGAAGCGCTGACGGTGACCGTTGCGGGCCAGGACATCCAATTTGCAGAAGGCGAGGAGCTTCATACCGAAGACAGCCGCAAATACACGCTGGAGAGCTTCGCTGAGTTTGCTGCCAAGGCCGATCTCGTGCCGGTTCAGACCTGGACCGATGCGCGGGACTATTTTGCCGTTATGCTCCTGGAGAAATCGTAGGACGGCGCGTCAGCTCACCAGCGCGGTGTAGTTGTTGATGATGATCGTGCGCAGGAAAAAGAGGCCGAGCAGGAGCACGATGGGCGACAGATCGAGCCCGCCAAGGTCAGGGATCACGCGGCGGATCGGCCGCAAGGCAGGCTCGGTCAGCCGGTAGAGCGCGTTGCCGATCATGCCGATGAACTGGTTGCGCGGGTTGACCACGTTGAAGGCGTAAAGCCACGAAAACACCGCCGACGCGATCACGATCCAAGTGTAGATTTCGATGACCGTGAGAATGAGCTGCAGGATCGATCCCATGTAACGCGCCTTCGTGTGTGGGCTGGTTGAGAGACGGCGGGGGCCGCAGGATACACTGCGGCTTTCGGTGTTTAGGTAGCGAGTGGGGATTGGCGCGGCAAGGAAGTGTGCGCAGCCAGGTCAGCCACGCAAAGTCGCATTGGTCGCTTTCGTCACAGCGGCAACGATCGCCTCAGCCACCGCATCGATCTCTTTCTCGGTCAGCGTTTTGTCCGTCGGCTGAAGCGTTGCCTCTATGGCGACCGACTTTTGGCCCTCCGGGACGCCCGCCCCGCGGTAGACGTCGAAGACGACGACATCGCTGATCAGATCTTTCCGCGCGCCGAGTGCTGCGCGCACGAGCGCTTTCGCCTCAGTGGCTTCCTCGACCAGAAACGCGAAGTCCCGCCGCACGGGCATCTGATCGCTCACAGTGATCGGCGGTTTGCGTGTCGCCTTCCGGCGCGGCTCTGGCACGGCTTCCAGCGTCAACTCAAACGCCACGAGCCGCTCAGGCGCATCCATTTGCGACAGCACCCCTGGGTGCAACTCGCCAAACGCACCCAGAACCTTCGGGCCGAGGCGCACCACCGCTGAGCGGCCCGGGTGGTAATACGACGGCGCATCGCGGGTCACGTCCACATTTGCGTGGGGGCCGCCGATGGCTTCAAGCGCACTCAAGATGTCCGCTTTCACGTCGAATATGTCTGCCGGTTCACCGGTGTGTGCATGGTGCCTGCCGGGCCGGGCCGGCGCGCTGCGCCCCTGGCGGACGCCTGCGGCGGACGTTGTCTGGTCCTCAGGCCGATCGCCTGCGAACACCTGGCCAACCTCGAACAGCGCCACGTCGGGATGGCCGCGATTGACGTTGCGGGAGACTGCGTCGATGAGGCCGGGCAACAAGCTCGGCCGCATGTCGGACAGGGTTTCGGAAATGGGGTTATCGATCCGCAGCGCAGGGGCGCCGCCGCCGAATGCCTGCGCCGCTTCATGGGCAATGAACGACCAGGTGACGGCCTCAACCATGCCGCGGGCGGCAAGCGCGCGCCGCGTTGTGCTGATGCGGTGCTGCCTTGTGGTCAAAATGGGTTTGGCGACCGCCTCGGTGCGCACAAGCGGCGTGGGCTCCACATCGTCGATGCCGACAATGCGCACCACCTCCTCCACAAGATCAGCCTTGCCCTCCACGTCTGCCCGCCACGAGGGCGTGGTGACCGCCCATGGCTCTTCGCCATCATCAACGGTGAAGCCCAGGTCGGTGAGCACCGCTTTGGCTTTGTCGTTGGGCACCGCAACGCCGGACAGCCGCTTCGTCTCCGCTGGGGGGAAGGGAATGGTGCGTGTATTGTCGGGCACGGCGCCTGCCAGGGTCACCGGCCCTGCGGTTCCGCCGCACAGCTTCAGGATCATTGCCGTCGCATAGTCGAGCCCCGGAAGGGTCATCTGTGGGTCGACGCCCCGCTCGAACCGGTGGCGCGCGTCTGAGTTGATGGCGAGCGTTCGGCCGGTCCGCGCGACGTTGAGCGGCTCCCACAGTGCCGATTCCACCAGGACGCGGGTGGTGCTTTCCGTGGAGCCGGACGCCTCGCCCCCCATGATGCCGGCAAGGGACTCCACCCCGTGATCGTCTGCGATCACGCACATGGAGGGGTCGAGGGAGTAGGTCTTGCCGTCTAGCGCGGCGACGCTTTCCCCTTCGCGTGCATGTCGCACGACGAGGTTGCCGTGTACCTTGTCCGCGTCGAACACGTGGAGGGGGCGCGCAATGTCGTGGGTGATGAAGTTCGTAATGTCCACCAGTGCATTGATGGGGCGCAGCCCGATGGCCGTGAGCCGCGTTTTCAGCCACTCGGGCGACGGGCCGTTCTTGACCCCTTCAACCAAGCGAAGGGCAAATGCCGGGCAAAGCGACGGACCGTCCCCGAAGTCGAGCGAAACGGCCGGCGCGGCACTGCCTCCCTCGCTGACTTTTTCGATGGTGAGGGGTTTCATGGCGCCAAGACCCGCAGCGGCCAGGTCGCGTGCGATGCCGCGCACACCCAAGCAATCCGCCCGATTGGGCGTCACACCGACTTCGACGACCGGGTCGTCGAGCCCCGCCCACACGGGGTAAGGTGTCCCCACAGGCGCATCGGGCGGGAGATCGACGATGCCGTCATGCTCGTCGGAAAGGCCCATTTCGCGCTCCGATAGCATCATGCCGCGGCTTTCCACGCCGCGAATGGTGCCCACCTGCAGGTCGATCCCCGTGCCAGGAATATGGGTGCCAGGCGCTGCAAAGACCCCGACCAAACCCTCGCGTGCGTTGGGTGCCCCGCAAATCACCTGGACTGCCGAGCCGTCGCCCGGGTCCACTGAAAGCACTTTAAGCCGGTCGGCGTTCGGATGCTGCGCCGCAGATGTAACCCGTGCGATGCGAAATGCGCCGAGTGCTTCGGCGGGGTTGTCCACCCCCTCCACCTCAAGGCCGATAAGGGTGAGGGTGTCGAGGATGGTGGTCAGGGATGCGTCTGTGTCGAGATGGTCCCTGAGCCAGGACAGTGTGAACTTCATTGGTGCCCGAAAGTGAAAGCGTTAGCTGCCGACCGAATACCCTAAGCTGCGCAGGTATGCCGCAAAACGCGGCCCGTCGGTTGCGTCGAAGAGGTTCTGTTCAGCTCGGTGGTCGGCAAGGATGCGGTTTGCCTCGCGCACCATCGACGCATCCAGCGCCTCGCAGCTTTGCGCGCTGGCACGCTTGTACGCCTGCTCAAGAAGGCTGGCATACTTTTGGCTGATGCGGATGTGACCGGCCTCATGGATAACCGCATAACGGCTAATCACGTCCCATTTAAGCTGCAACTCGGCGGGCGCGCGGTCCCGCTGACGCCATTCCGGCAGGATCACCTCGGAGCGAAGTCCGACCCGGCCGTTGCGGTTATAGCGGCAGCTTCCGCCCGCTGCCGCAGGCTCGAAGCTGTGCAGGAATGAAGTCTCCACTGCCGCGAAGGCGCGTCCAGGCAGGCCGGGCACCTGCGGCCCGTGCGCTGCCAGCGAGCGCTCCAACGCGTTCAGCGTCGTGCCGGTGACGTTGTAGGTGCGCACCGAAACGTCCGTGGGCGGCGTGGGTTGGCACGAGGCAACCAGCAGACCGAACACAAAGACAGCTGCGGCGCGGATCATCATCGACTGAGGCCTCCGGCAAGGGATGGTCGGTCAAGCGGGGCGAACCCGTAGTGACGCAGCCAGCGCACATCGCCGTCGAAGAACGCGCGCAGGTCCGGCATTCCGTATTTCAGCATCGCGATGCGGTCGATGCCCATGCCCCATGCGAAGCCTTGGTAGACGTCCGGGTCGAGGCCGCAATTGCGCAGCACATTGGGATGAACCATGCCGCTCCCCAGGATCTCCAGCCAGTCATCGCCGGTGCCGAGCTCGATGCCGTTGGGCGTACGTTTGCAGCGAATGTCCACCTCGTAGGAAGGCTCGGTAAATGGGAAGAACGAGGCGCGGAACCGCATGGCCGCATCCTCCACCTCGAAGAACGCCTTGCAGAACTCACGCAGCACCCATTTCAGATGTCCCACGTGGGCGGTCTCGTCGATGACGAGGCCCTCCACTTGGTGGAACATCGGCGTGTGGGTCTGGTCACTGTCGCAGCGATAGGTGCGCCCCGGCGCGATGATCCGGATCGGTGGCTTTTGCGACAGCATCGTGCGGATCTGCACCGGAGATGTGTGTGTGCGCAAAAGCTTGCGCGTCCCATCCGGTCCGGGGGCGAAGAAGAACGTGTCGTGCTCGTCCCGCGCTGGGTGCGCTTCCGGGAAATTGAGCTTCGTGAAGTTGAGATCGTCCGTCTCGATATCCGGCCCTTCCGCGTAGGAAAAGCCAAGATCAGCGAAGATGGCGATGAGCTCGTCCATCACCTGGCTGATGGGGTGGACGCGGCCGGCCACAACGCCCTGCTGCGGCGGGGCGAGCGTGACGTCAACGGTTTCTGCGGCGAGCTGGTGTTCTAGGGCGAGGGCGGTGAGGACCTTGCGCCGGGCGGCTATGGCGTCGGTGATGCGGCCCTTCAGGCCGTTGAGGGCAGGGCCCATGACCCGCCGCTCGTCGTCGCTCATGCGGCCGAGCGTTTTCATCTTTTCAGAAACGCTGCCCTTTTTGCCGAGCGCGGCCACCCGGACAGCTTCGAGCGCTGCCTCGTCGCCCGCATTGTCGAGGGCGCGCGCAATGTCCCGCTCCAACGCTGCGAGATCCTCGTGTACCGCGGGGGGCGCGTCCATGGCGTAACCTTAAGATTGAGTTCTTAGCCTAGCAGGTCCTACGAAAGGATCACTTCACATAGTATGCGGGTCCAGCGCCATGAAGCCGCTTCCCCTTGCGCCGTGGCGTTGCTGCTACAGAACCGCGACAGGGACGCGCATATCCGGCGGGCGGAATCCGCCGGGCTGGCGCGAATCCCGCTTCTTGCGTAAAGAGTTGGCGCTCAAGCCAGGTGAATGATTTGCAGAGGTATCGCATGGCAAACGTTGCAGTGGCGGATGAAGGTGAGGCGCGGCACACGCCCATCTCCATCATCGGCATGTCCGGCTTGCGCGATATCATCATGCTGTCCACAGGTCTTGCACTGGTTTACGCCGCCATTGCCATTGCGGTGAGCTGGCAGCCTGTCACGGTGCTCGCCCTTGTTGTGGCCGGCGTGTTCGTGTGGACCTTTCTGGAGTACTGCTTGCACCGCTGGATGCTGCACTGGGAGCCTGAGCGGCCCGTTTACAAGGCGATCCGCAAGTGTTTCCCGAGCCACCGCTCTCACCACAACGAGCCGCTTGATGAGCGCAAAAACGTCCAGCTCCAGCTGAAGATCATCGTCAAGCTTATCCTCGCGTGGACGGCGTTCTTGTGGCTCATCGGCTTTCCTCTTTACGGCGTGCTTGCTGTGAACGCTGGCATTCTGCTCGGCTATCAGATGTACGAGTACGTGCACGTGGCCTGTCACCACCTACCCATGCGCAACAAGTGGGCGGCCACGCTAAAACGGCACCATGCGATCCACCACCACCGTGACGAAACGCTGAACTACGGGGTCACCACCACCATCTGGGACAGCGTTTTCAGAACAACGTGGAAGCCTGGCCGCAAGCGCGCCTGAGCTGAGATCTGTCGGTTTGGCGGGGAAACCACGGGTCTCGGTTATCGTCGCCGCCTACAACCGCGCGGAGGTTCTGCGCCACGCGTTGCGCAGCGTCCTCTCCTCAGACTTTACCGATTTTGAAGTCCTCGTCGTGGGTGACGGGTGCACGGATCACTCCTGTGAGGTGGTGAGCGCCTTTGACGACGCGCGACTCTCCTTTGAGGATCTCGGCAGTAACAGCGGCGGTCAGGCCGCGCCGAACAACCACGCCCTGCAAAAAACGCGCGGCGATGTGATCTTCTTCCTCAATCAAGACGATCTTTACCTGACCTCGCACATCTCCGCGTCGCTCGCGTTTTTGCAGAACAGCGACGCTGATCTGGTTTGGTGCCCGGTCGTCCTCATCGAGCAACTGCTGAGTGCGGCAGGACCTGCAGACCCGGCGCGGGACCGTATCTCCA
>JBCDFB010000096.1:0-8922 GCA_039178655.1 Pseudomonadota bacterium
ATCGCGGTCCCGTTGGCCATTTGGACAGCGGCTTCGCCGGCAGCTTTGCCGAGCTCACGGGCGTCCTTCCAGACTGAGACGGTCTGCGTGCCCTTGGCGACGCGGTTGAGGGCAGCATGGTCACCATCTTGGCCGGACACCGGAATGCCTTCCATGCCCTGCGCCGTCAAAGCCGCCACAACGCCGCCGGCCGTGCCGTCATTGGAGGCCACAACAGCGTCCACGTTGTTGTCGTTGGCGGTCAGGATCTGTTCCATGTTGCGCTGCGCATTCGCCGGCAGCCAGCCGTCGGTATAGGCTTCGCCGACAATGGTCACGGCACCGGAATCAATAGCGTCCTGAAGCACTTCCTGCTGCCCGCCGCGCAAGAAGTCCGCGTTGGGGTCAGTGGGCGAGCCTTTGATCATGACGTAGTTGCCTTCCGGCTGGGCGTCGAACACGGCCCGCGCCTGCATCCGGCCCACCTCAACGTTGTCAAAGGTGAGGTAAAAGGCGCGCGGATCCTCGATCAGACGGTCATAGCCCACCACGGGGATCCCTTCGTCCGCGGCGGCCTGAACCGCGGGGCCGATGGCCTGGGAGTCCTGCGCCAGAATGATGAGCGCGTCCGCGCCCTGGGCGATCAAGGACTCAATGTCGGAGAGTTGTTTTGCCGATGAGGATTGGGCGTCAGCAGAGATGTAAGTGGCGCCGGCCGCCTCCAGCGCTGCCTTGATGGCCGCCTCGTCGGTCTTCCAGCGCTCTTCCTGGAAGTTGGACCAGGATACACCCACCGTCTGGGCCATCGCCACAGACGAAAAGCCCGCTACCATGGCAGCGACTAGAACAGTTTTTAGCATTAAAGTCCTCCCCGGACCCGTTTGCGGGTCACGATTCGTTTTGTGCTTCGCGGCGGGACAATCGTGGAGTTTTGTTGTGCTGTCAAAACCGTTTCGCGCGATAAAGATGCGCATCTCAACTCACCGCGTGGTGCAATGATTTTGGGCTTTGTCACAAAGGGTTTGTGCGCGGGAGCGGCGCTGATCCTGTGTTGTGCGCCGGGCGTGGCGGAGCCGCAGGTTCCGCGATTTGTGGACGTGTCAGCCGCGCTACCGGGGGAGCCTCACATTTACGCGGGAGGGTGGGAGCACTTCGTCGGCGGAGGCGTTGCAGTGTTTGATTGCAACGCAGACGGAAAGCCGGACTTTGCCGCTGCCGGCGGCACCAGCCCCGCACGCCTTTTCGTCAACCGCTCCGAACCAGGCGCCATTCATTTCGACGCTGGCGCGCCTCTTCCCATCGCCGATGGTGTGACGGGGCTTTGGCCGCTTGATGTGGACAGTGACGGGCATGTGGACATGGCGGTCACCCGGGTCGGACCCAACGCGCTCCTTGCCGGAAACGGCGACTGCAGGTTCGCCGACCGGTCCGAACCTTGGAATTTTGACCGTGGCGAAGCTTGGAGTACCGCCTTTTCGGCCACCTTCGAGCCTGGCGCGAATTGGCCAACGCTTGCCATTGGAAACTACGTGAATAGGGCCGACCCTGACGGCCCGTTCGAGGCGTGCGACGAGAACGCGCTCCATCGGCCCGCACCCGGCGGGGGATTCTTGCCGCCGGAGCGCCTTTCGCCCGGCTATTGCGCGCTTTCGATCCTGTTTTCTGACTTTCGGCGCCGCGGCCGGGCGGATCTGCGCCTATCTAACGACCGCCACTACTATGTGCGCGGCGGATCGGAACAGATGGTTGAGATGCCGAGCGGGCGTTTTCTAGGCGCCAAGGACGGGTGGGACCCGGTGTCGATCTGGGGGATGGGCATCGCCAGCCAGGATCTCACCGGCGACGGGCTGCCGGAAGTGGTCCTCACCTCCATGGGTGATCAACTCATGATGATCGCCGGCCCGGACGGATACCAGATGGCGCCGTTTTCCGTGGGGACGTTCGCCCAGCGCCCATTCTTTGGCGATGACGGGCGGCCGTCGACCGGCTGGCATGCAGAATTTGCCGACGTCAACAACGATGGGCGTGCGGATCTGTTTATCGCCAAAGGCAACGTCGACCAAATGCCCACAAACGCCATGGCCGACCCCAACAACCTCCTTTTGCAAGGCGAGGACGGCACCTTCGCCGAGGCGGCGCTGGAGGCAGAGGTTGCCACGACGGACCGCTCCCGCGGGGCAGCGTTCGCCGACTTTGACGGTGACGGTGCGCTTGATCTGGTGGTGGTGAACCGCCGCGCGCCGCTGGAGCTTTACCGGAACGAAGGGGTGTCAGGCGCGAGCGTGACTGTGATCCCCCGCCAGCGCGGCGCAAACGGCTTTGCCATCGGCGCCGTGGTGGAGGTGGAGTTGGGTGAGCGGACACTTACACGCGAAGTCACCGTGGGCGGTGGCCACGGCGGGGGCAGGCTTGGCCCCATTCACATCGGCCTCGGCGAGGAACCTCACGTGCGTGTGCGGGTCATCTGGCCGGGTGGTGAGACCTCACCCTGGCGCACCGTCAGCGCCGGCGAGCGTGTGGAGCTTTGGCGCTGAGGTCGGCGATGCGCGCTCCCCATTTTCACCCTCGGAAACCTGTGGAACTGGAAGGCCGCTGGGGACCCGTTCAGGCACGCCGAGCCTGCCGGACACCGCGCGATCACCCGTCAACGCCTCCAGGAACGCCACGAGCGCGGCCACCTCGGCTGCCGTGATACTCGTTTGGGCGTGAGCTGCCGCAACTATTTCTGCCCGCTCAGTCGCGTCGGCGGCAATCGCACCATCGTCGGCCCCTTGGAGGGCGGGGAGCGGTGGCAGCGCCGGCCAGGGGGCTGCGCGCGGCGCCGCGTGATGGGTGATGAAATCGGCAAGATCGGTATGGGCGCCCGCGTGGCCCCAAGGGCCGGTGATGGCCACGTTGCGCAGCGAAGGGGTGCGGAACTTGAAGGCATCTTCCGCCCGTCCAGTCACTTCCATGCGCCCTTCGTCCCGGGCGTGGGTTTCGAACCGTGCACCCTTCCCCGGACCGATCTGCGGCGCGCCCATGGCATGAAAGCTGTGGTCCGTCTGAAGCGGGCCGGCGTGGCAGGCCGCACAGCCGGCAGCGCCATAAAAGAGGTCCAGCCCCTCAAGCGCCTCGCCATCCAGCGCGCGCTCGCCGGCAAGATGCCGGTCAAACGGGCTGTCGGTGGAGCGCCATTCAAACTCCATGAAGGCCGCAACGGCGTCAGAGATCGCCACGAAGGTGATGGGGCCGCCGGCCGCAATGTCGTTGTCGATGGCGGCGAAGGCTGCGTGATACTCAGGGATCGCCTCGACGCGTTTGGCGATGATGTCCCATGCGCCGCCAGGCCCGGTGATCCGCCCCAGCCGTACCGCTTTAGAAACGTCGTTTTCGCTGTAGTGGCCGGCCATCTCATCGGGCGAGAGGACGGGGAACATGGTCTGCGCGGACAAGAGCGAGGCAAAGCCTGCAACCATCTCGTCCTCAAGCGGGGTGCGCAGACCGGAGGGGCGGGAAGCATCCACCTCGATCCTGCCGTCATGGAAAAGGCGCACATACTCGTTGGCGCCGAGATTAAAGAGGGGCTGAGCGTTGCGCGGCACCCGCTGCTCGGGGACGTTTTGCGGATCAACCACCCGCTCGGGCCCCATGCCGACGCCACCTTCGCCGAGCGAGAGCGCAAGTCCGTCGCCGGTGCCGAGCTGCGGGTGATGGCATGTGCCGCAGGAGATGTTGCGGTTGCCCGACAAGATGGGGTCGTAAAACAGAAGTTGGCCGAGCTTGGCCTGCTGCACATCCACCGGCCGGAAGTCGGCGTCGGACATGGGCGCCGGCAACGCGGTGGGATTGGCCAACGCCGTCGCGGCACCAGCAAGAGCCGCGAGTGTCAGGGGAAGGGCGATCCGCATCGGCCCCAGCTAAACCTGTGCGGGGACGCTTGCCAAGGTGACGCACGCCAGCATTATGCGGCCGACCAACAGGTGATGAGGCGGCTGAGCGTTGAAAGACATCCTGAAAGAGCTTGAGAACCGCCGCGCCACCGCCCGGCTTGGCGGCGGCGAACGCCGGATCGAAGCACAGCACAAGCGCGGCAAGCTCACCGCCCGCGAGCGGCTTTCCATTTTGCTCGACGAGAACTCCTTCGAAGAATTCGACATGTTCGTTGAGCATCGCTGCGCCGACTTCGGCATGAACGCCACCAAAATCCCCGGCGACGGTGTGGTCACCGGATGGGGGACCATCAACGGCCGGACCGTTTTCGTTTTCGCCAAGGATTTTACGGTGTTCGGCGGTTCGCTCTCCTGGTCCCATGCGGAGAAAATCATCAAGGTTCAGGACATGGCGCTGCGCAACCGTGCGCCGATCATCGGTCTCTTCGATGCCGGCGGCGCCCGTATCCAGGAAGGGGTGGCGGCGCTAGGCGGCTACGGCGAGGTTTTTCAGCGCAACGTGCTGGCCTCGGGCGTCATTCCGCAGATTTCCGTCATCATGGGGCCGTGCGCGGGTGGCGACGTTTATTCGCCTGCGATGACGGACTTCATCTTCATGGTGCGCGGGACGAGCTACATGTTCGTCACCGGGCCGGACGTCGTTAAAACCGTCACCAACGAAACTGTGACGCCGGAGGAACTCGGCGGGGCGAGTGTGCACACCACCCGCTCCAGCGTTGCCGACGGCGCGTTCGACGATGACCTTGAGGCGCTGACCGAGGTGCGCAGGCTCATCGACATTCTGCCAGCGTCGAACCTTGTGGAAGCGCCGGAGCTTGAGACCTCGGACCCTGGCGACAGGGTGGACCCGGCGCTCGACACGCTGATCCCCGACAGCGCGTCCGCACCCTACGACATGCGCGAAGTGATCGAGCGGACGGCGGACGAGGGGGAACTCTTCGAAATCCAGACTGACTTCGGCAAGAACATCATCACGGCGTTCGGCCGGATTGAGGGGCGCACGGTCGGCTTTGTCGGCAACCAGCCGATGGTGCTTGCCGGCGTGCTCGACGTGGCGGCCTCGCGCAAGGCGGCGCGGTTCGTGCGGTTTTGCGACGCTTTCTCCATCCCCATCGTGACTTTTGTGGATGTGCCGGGCTTCTTGCCGGGGACGGCGCAGGAATATGGCGGGCTCATCAAGCACGGCGCAAAGCTTCTGTTTGCCTATGCGGAAGCGACGGTGCCGAAGGTCACGGTCATCACCCGCAAAGCCTACGGTGGCGCCTACGATGTGATGGCGTCCAAACACCTGCGCGGCGACCTCAACTATGCCTGGCCCACGGCGGAAATTGCGGTGATGGGATCGAAAGGCGCTGTTGAAATTCTGCACAGGGGCGATCTTGGCAACGAGGAAGCCATCGCCGGCCACGTGGCAGATTACGAAGCCCGCTTCGCAAACCCGTTCGTGGCGGCCGAACGCGGCTACATCGACGAGGTGATCATGCCGCGCTCCACGCGCCGCAGGGTGGCGCGGGCCCTGCGCCTCCTGCGGGGCAAACAGCTGGAAAACCCCTGGAAGAAGCACGACAACATTCCGCTCTGACTGCGACCTCGCCAAAGCGGAATGGTTTTGCGGAAGCTCCAGACGGAAAGGGGTTTCGTCAGATCAAGCTTTCCAGGTCCGACAAAGCAGCTGTGATGGCACCTTGGTTCCAGTCGGCCGCATCAAAGTTATCGCGCTGCAGATCTTCCGCCCGTACGCCGTCAAAGCGGTAGGATTGCCCGCCGTTATTGAGGACTTCGATCACCACGTCGCCGTCACTGGCCACTGACAGCCCCAACTGGCTCGGACCGACATTGCCAAAGTCGATGATGTCCCGCTCCGGATCGAAGTCGTCGATCAAAGCACTGTTTGCCCAATTCCACGTGATGGAGACGGTCTGGCTTTCGCCACCGGTCTCAACCGGCGGTTCGGGGTTCTGATCACCTTCGTCCGGCGGGTTGTTGTCTTCGGGCGGATTACCGCCGTCTGGTGGATCACTGTCGTCGGGCGGATTGTTGTCGTCAGAGCTATCGCCACCTGGGGGCTCCACCGGGCCGCTGCCGTCTGCATCGCCGACAAGGGCAAGGACCTTTTGCGCGGCCGAAGTGTCTTTGAAGGTGAAGTTGTCGGCCGAAAGGTCAGCGAGGGATACGCCCTGAAGCAGGGTGGTTTGGTCGTTGCCCGGAACTGAGATCAGGACGCCTTGCGGAATTTGCGTCACGTCGATCTGGTCGGCCGAGATCCAATCCACGAAGATCGTGGACGAGCCTGGGTCGAAGTCCGACACCACAGTGTCGGTACCCCATGCCCAGGTGATGATCACGTCGGCGCTTGACGCGTCCACGTCCGCGCTGCCAGTGCCGCTGTCACCGCCAGTGTTTCCCGGCGCGCCATCGTCGGCGCCTGCATCGCCCGGCGTGCCGAGCCCTTCGTCCCCGGTCAGACCGTCGTTGTAGGCAGCGATCAGCGCGGTTGCGGATGGCGCGTCGTAGCCGCCGAACTCTTCAATGTACTGCAGGATCGACGTGCCAAACTCGTCGGCAGAGACCGCGCCACTTTGGAGGAGCGAGAGCGTTCCAAATGCGCCCCTCAAATGGGCCGCCGCAAGAATGCCGGTCAGCGTAAGTTCGACCGCTACCGTTTGTCCGTTCTGAACGTAGCTGCCGGTTTGTCCGACGAAATCGTCAAGGCTTTGGCCGGACTGGGCGAGGCCGTTGTTAATGATCTGAAGATTGTAACCAAACGCGTCCAGGATTGCTTGGTCTTGGACCTCTTTGGTCATGAACGCTTCGAGTGACGTCGCCCCGTTCTTCCCCGTCCACGTGCCGTCCCAAGTATTGGAAGCGGCGCCGTTTCCGTAGTAGAGCGTGTCATCGTAGTAACCGAGATCAATCAGCAGTGCTTCACCGAATTGGTAGCCGACAAACCCGAGCGTATTCATCGACCGGTAGGCCATGGTGTCCCACTCGGTGTCGCTCAGGTTGCTCCAGCTGTCGTATTGCGGGAAGAAGTTCGCCACTGGTCCCCCGGCCCATTGGTCAAGCTGCCAATCGGCGATGATACCGGCTTCGTAGCGTTCGCGGTCCCAACCGGACTCGAACGCCAGCAATGCGTCCAAGAACGCATTAAAAGTTCCATTGCTCACGTTGAAGACTTTCCATAGATGATATCGTCGAAAAGACGCACGTGTGCTGGCGTTATATTTTCTTACTCAATCCGCCTCTTCGACGCGGGCAGGAAAACTTCAAAGTTGGGTCAAAATACGGCGCCCCACATTAAACCGTACTTTCAACCTCAAGTTCTGTGGGTCGACGCGCACCGCGCCCGCCTCAGGCCACTCCGGTCGTGAGGGCGTGGCCTGGCCGGTGGAAGATCAGCCTGGGTTGGTTTCGGCACTTGCGGGCACTTATGCCGATCCAATCGATGAGGCGGCATTTCTGGGCACCGCCAACGAGCACGTCGCCGTCGCCGCCGCCGCCCGGGGCTGGAGCGCCTCCAGCCGTCCTCGATACGGCGGGGTTCCTCCTGCGGACGCGTCACCATTAGATCAAGCGCCGTTTTGACCGCTGCGGGGGACTTCCAGTAGATCCAAGACGGTTCGAAGGCGCGAACCTTTGGAGAGTTGAATGGTCGAGCTGATGGTCGATCACGTGCTGATCTTGCACGATGACCTTGAACTGGGCGCTCTGGCCGCCAGCCGGCTTGGCTTCCGGCCCACCCCCACCGGCCATCACGGACAGGGCATGGGGACAGCAAACACAACGCTGATGATGCCCGATCGTGCCACTTACATCGAACTTCTCACGGTGACTGAGGCGACGGAAAAGAGCGCGCCGATGCGTGCTGCAATGGATGCGCGCGGTGAGCCGCACATCTTCGGGATTGCTCTGAAGGGTGAAGCTGAGGCGGCGGCGGCTCATTTTGCCCAGGCCGGCATAAGCGGTGGGCCGGCTTTCGGCTTCTCCCGGCCTGTGGACCTTTCCGGGGAGAGCGCCGAGGCGCGCTTCTCCATCGCGTTGATGGCCGGCGGCGCCATCCCGGGGCTCCATACCTTTGTTTGCCAGCATCACGCGCGGGACGTGACTTGGCGGCCCGACTTCCTGGACCAGCCCAACACCGCGCAGGCGCTTCTGTCCATTGAAGGGCAGGCCGCAGATCTTGATGAGATCGCCGCGTCCTGGTCCCGCATGATGGGACGGCCCGCCAAGCGCGATGGCGGCGACGTGCTGATCGAGACGGGCACGGCAAATGTCCGCTACAGGCAAGGTGTCGGTGCGCCGATCCTGACGCTCCTGCGTTTTGCGGTGAGCGATCTGCAAAAGACGCGCGCCTGTCTTGCCGGGAACGGGGTCGTCTTCACGGCAGAGGGGGATGAGATCCAGGTGAGCGATGAGCTCGGCCTTGGCGTCGCCATCGCGTTCGCCGCTGTTTGACCAGGCTCCTAAGCGTAATCCACAGGCAGTTGGCGGGTGTCGCGCATGGTCTCCATGGAGATCATTGAGGTCACTTCGGTGATGTCGAGGCTGGCTGTAAGGCGCTTGTACACATCGTCATAGGCGTCGATCGACGGCACCATCACCTTCAGCAGATAGTCAATCTGGCCGGCGAGGCGGTGGACGGCAACGATCTCGGGAATACGGTCCACGGCCTTTTGAAACTGCGCAAGCCACGCCGCGTTGTGGGATGCGGTGCGCACAGCAACAAATACGGTGAGCGAGAGGTTCAACGCCTTGGGGTCCACCTGATAGGTCAGCGTGCCGAGCACACCCGCCTCCCTCAGCCGTTGCACGCGCCGCCAGCAGGGCGAGGTGGTGAGGCCGACCTTCTGGGCAAGCTCGGAAATGGGAATCGACGCATCCCGCTGCAACTCAACAAGAATCCTCTTATCGGAAGCATCCAGCAATGTATTGCCGGTTTTTTCGCGTGTCATGAAATGAATTGCCCCAACCACCGGCTAAAGAAGGCACATAAGGCACAAACGACCGACAG
>JBCDFB010000097.1:0-8890 GCA_039178655.1 Pseudomonadota bacterium
GAGCCCTTGGCGACCCGGCGCTGGGCGTGGCGCGGACGTACATTTCGTCCAACATCGCCAAGGGCTCGCCCTGGAACAACGTGCAAGGGTTTGCCAACGAAGAGGTTGACCGTCTGTTTGCCGAGGCGGCCGTTGCGGTGGGCACGGAGGCACGCCAGGCGCTCTACGACGAGGTGCAGGCGATCCTGGTTGACGAAGTGCCGGTTGCATGGACGCTGGAACTTGAGTTCCCGACCATTTATCGCTGCAGCATCCAAGGCTTGGTGGACACCGCCATCGGTGTGAACGATGCCTTCGGCGACGCCTGGATCGAGCAGTAGGACCCATGCGGGCGGGGCGCTGTTGCCCCGTCCGCTCGTTATCCTCGGAGGGCCGTGATGCAGCAGACCGCACTTCCGAAGACGCCGATGACCGCGGACGAGTTCTTCGCATGGGCCGAGACCTGGCCTGACGGCGAACGCTACGAACTCTACGACGGAGTCCCAGTCCGCATGCCTTCTGAACGGGTGCGCCACGCACTTTGCAAATCCGACGCCGACAGCGAGTTTAAACGCGCCATCGAGGCTGCGGGGATTGAAGCGGTCGCCTATCCTGACGGGATGGCCGTCCAAGTTTCCGATTACACGGTGCTGGAACCCGATGGCATCATCGCAGCACGGATCCCGGACGACCTCAATGAGGTGCGCATTCAAGACGCCATCGTGGTCGTGGAGGTGTTATCGCCGAGCACGAAAACCTACGACCAGAAGGGCAAGCTGCCCCTTTACTTCACCATGCCGATGGTGGCCTTCGCGCTGATCGTAGACAGTGAGGCGCACACGGTGGTGTGCCACTCGCGGCAGGCTCCTGATACGCCGCAAACCTTCGGGCCAGGAGACACCATGGCGCTCGACCCGCCTGGCATCTTGGTCGACGTCACTGCCTTTTTCCGCCGCGTCATGTGAGGCAACGGGCGCTTGCGGATCCTCACTCTCCTCGCATCGCGCCTCGTCAAGGCAGCTGTTGTCCTGCTCCTTATCGTGATCGCCAATTTCATGCTGATCCATGCCGCGCCCGGCGACCCGGCCGCGGTGATGGCAGGCGAAGCAGGGGCCGCCGACGAGATTTTCATCCAACAACTGCGCGAGCGCTTCGGCCTCGACCAGCCGTTTCATGTCCAGCTTTGGACCTACGTGAGCGGCGTCCTGCAGTTCGACCTTGGCTACTCCTATCGTCAGCAGGCGCCAGTGCTCGACCTTATCATGGACCGCCTGCCTGCGACGCTCCTCCTCACCATGAGCGCGTTCGTGATCTCCCTCACGCTCGGGATCTTGCTGGGCGTCATCGCCGCGGCCCGGCAGGGCACATGGACGGACAGTGCGGTCACCACGCTGTCGCTCCTCTTTTATGCCACGCCGCTTTACTGGGTGGCGCTGATGGCGGTGCTGTTGTTTTCCGTGCAGCTCGGCTGGCTGCCCGGGTTCGGCTTTGAGACCATCGGCGCCGACTACACAGGCCTTGAAAAGGTGGTGGATGTGGTGCGCCACCTGACCCTCCCGGCGCTCACGCTGGGGCTGTTTTTCACTGCGATTTATATGCGCATGACGCGGGCCTCCATGCTGGAGGTGGCGAGCATGGATTTCGTCAAGACCGCCCGCGCGAAGGGGCTTTCGCCGGGGCGCGTGCAGCGCCGGCACATCCTGCGCAACGCGCTCCTCCCGGTGGTGACGCTGGCTGGCCTGCAGGCGGGGCAGCTTGTGGGCGGCGCGGTGCTCACCGAAACGGTCTTCGCTTGGCCGGGGATCGGCCGGCTGATGTTCGAGGCGCTCGCGCAGCGGGACTACAACCTTCTGCTCGGCATCCTTCTCATCTCTGCGGCGATGGTGATCCTCTTCAACATCATCACCGACGTCATCTACACGCTGATCGACCCGCGGATCGGGGCGCCCACATGAGCGCGGTGACCGGCGAGGAAGCCGAACCGCTGGCAGCCCCCACCAGCCCGCTGAAGGACTTTTGGAAGCGGTTTTCCCGCAACCGCGGCGCGGTGGTGGGCCTTGGCGTCATGGTGTTCGTCATCATCATCGCTGCGCTGGCGCCTGTGCTTTATCCGGAAAGCCCGTGGCGCATGGTCCAGCGGCCGTTCCTGGCGCCATTCCAGGTTCCAGGCTTCTACCTCGGCACCGATACGCTGGGCCGCGACGTCGCCTCAGGGCTTGTGCATGGCGCGCGCGTGTCGCTGATTGTGGGGCTGATATCCACCCTCGTGGCGCTGGCCATTGGCGTGCCGCTGGGGGCGGTCGCCGGCTACTTCGGCGGGCTTGTCGATGATGCGGCCATGCGCTTTACCGAGTTCTTCCAGACCATCCCGAGCTTTGCCCTCGCCATTGTTCTGGTGGCAATCTTCCAACCCTCGCTGACGTCCATCGTGGTGGCAATCGCGGTGGTCTCCTGGCCTCCCGTGGCGCGGCTGGTGCGGGCCGAAGTCATGAGCCTGAAACGCCGCGAATTTGTGGAGGCGGCTCGCCTTGCGGGCCTCTCCAACCGCACGATCCTGGTCCGCCAAGTGCTCCCCAACGCCATGAGCCCCATCATCGTGATGGCCTCGCTGATGGTGGCAACGGCGATTTTGCTGGAATCATCCCTCGCCTTTCTCGGCCTCGGCGATCCGAACATCATGAGTTGGGGTTACATGATCGGAGCGTCGCGCACGGTGATCCGAACCGCGTGGTGGCTGTCCTTTTTCCCGGGGGTGGCGATCCTCATCACGGTACTCGCCCTTAACCTCATCGGCGAAGGGCTGTCGGACGCGCTCAACCCGAAACTCGCGCGCTCCTGATGGCGCTTCTCTCGCTTAAGAACCTGTGTGTGAGCCTGCCGAAGGGGGCGGATCGAACGTTCGCGGTCGAAGGCGTGTCGTTTGACCTTTGCGCGGGCGAAGTCTTGTGTGTCGTCGGCGAATCGGGTTCGGGCAAGTCCATGGCGGCGAACGCGCTGATGGGGCTTTTGCCGCGCGACGTTGCCGTCACCGCAGGCACGGCAATGTTTGCCGAAGAGGACATCCTGGCGCTCCCAGAAACGGCCAAGCAGCGGCTCCGGGGCGCTAGGATCGCCATGATCTTCCAGGAACCCATGACGGCGCTCAACCCGCTCATGCGCATCGGCGAGCAGATCGAGGAAGCCTTCGATGCCCACGGCGTTCACGAGGGCCGGCACGAAAAGGTACTGTCGCTCATTCACGAGGTGGGGCTCCCCGATCCGGCGCAGATTGCGCGGGCCTACCCCTTTCAGCTTTCCGGGGGCCAGCGGCAGCGGGCAATGATTGCCATGGCCCTGGCGCTGGAGCCGGAAGTCCTCATCGCCGACGAGCCGACGACCGCGCTCGATGTGACCACGCAGGCGCAAATCCTGGCGCTCATCGGCAAATTGCGG
Source organism: Pseudomonadota bacterium (assembly GCA_039178655.1). GTDB lineage: Bacteria > Pseudomonadota > Alphaproteobacteria > Rhizobiales > Amorphaceae > Acuticoccus. The sequence goes on from JBCDFB010000097.1 coordinate 3,412, forward strand.
CGCGAGCGGGGCATGGCGGTCCTCTTCATCACCCACGACTTTGGCGTCGTTGCAGAGGTGGCGGACCGCGTCATCGTCATGCGCCACGGCAAGGTGGTTGAGGCGGGGAACGCGCAAACAGTTCTTTCAGCGCCCGAGCATCCCTACACGAAGCGTCTTCTGGAGGCTGTGCCCTCCGACGTGGTGCCCGACGCGAAAGCGGCTGAGCAAGGGGACGCGCTCTTGTTGGTGGAGGGCCTCAGGAAGACCTTTGCCACCGGCGGCGGCCTCTTCCGGGAAAAGCGGGTGGTGAACGCGGTTGACGACGTGTCCTTCAGCATTGGCCGGGGCGAAATCCTTGGCCTGGTGGGGGAGTCGGGGTCTGGCAAATCCACGGTGGGGAGAGCTGTCGTGCGTCTTTTGGAGCCCGACGGCGGGACCGTTGCCCTGGGCGGGCAAGAGTTGACGACCCTCAGCCCGCAGCTCCTCCGCCAGGCGCGGCGCAGGGTGCAAATGGTGTTTCAGGACCCTTACGCATCGCTCAACCCGCGCATCAAGGTCGCCGGCGCCATTGCACAGGGACCCATCGCCATGGGCACCCCGAAGAAGGACGCCTACGCGCAAGCTGGCCAGCTTTTGGAGACGGTGGGGCTCGACCGGGGCGCTGCGGACCGCTACCCGCACGAGTTCTCAGGCGGGCAGCGCCAGAGGATCGGCATCGCGCGCGCCCTTGCCATGCGGCCCGAACTCATCATCGCGGACGAAGCAGTCTCCGCGCTCGACGTGTCGATACAGGCACAAATCCTAAACCTCTTGCGCAAACTGAGGGACGAGTTCGGCCTCTCGCTCCTCTTCATCACCCACGACCTCAGGGTTGCAGCGCAGCTGTGCGACCGGGTGGCGGTGATGCAAAAGGGCAAGCTTGTTGAGGTGGGGCCGGTCCAGGATGTTTTTCTGCGACCCCAACACGCCTACACCAAGGGGCTGCTTGCGGCGGTGCCGGGCGCACGCTGGCGCGACGCGGCCGTTGCCGCATGAGGCCCACCGACGCGCAAATCCTGGAAGCGGTGGCCGACGGTTTCCAAGACACGGTCGAGCTGACCAAGGCCCTCACCCGCATCCCTTCGCAGCGCGGGGCGGAAGGCCCCGCCCATGATCTTTACGCACGAGAGCTGCGCGCCCGCGGGTACCACACCGAGATGTTCCCCATCGAACTGGACCTCATCAGGGATCACCCGGGCTTTTCTCCCGTCACGGTCGATTACAACAATGTTTTCAATGTCGTCGGGACCCATCGGCCGCGTAAGGAGACAGGACGTTCGCTGATCCTGAACGGGCATGTGGACGTGGTGCCCACCGGCCCCGTCGAAGGGTGGAGCGCATCACCCTACTCTGCCCACGTTGAGGGTGACTGGCTCTACGGGCGCGGCTCGGGCGACATGAAGGCGGGTCTTGCGGCAAACCTTGCCGCCCTCGATGCCCTCCGCCGCCTTGGCCTACAGCCGGCCGCAACCGTCCACATCCAGTGCGTGAGCGAGGAGGAGTGTACCGGGAACGGCGCCCTCGCCTGCGTTGCCAAGGGCTATCGCGCCGATGCCGCCATCATTCCCGAGCCGCAGGACGAAACGCTCACCAGGGCGAACACAGGCGCCATCTGGTTCCGCGTGCACGTTGAGGGCGAGGCGGTGCATGCCCGTACCGCCGGGACGGGATCCAACGCCATCGAGACCATGTACGACGTCATCCAAGCCCTTCGCGGTTTGGAGGCGGCCTGGAACGAGCGCCGCCACACCGTCCCGCACTTTGAGGCACTGGATCATCCCATCAACCTCAACATCGGCAAGATCGAAGGGGGTGATTGGGCCTCGTCCGTGCCGGCCTGGTGCGTGGCCGACTGCCGGATCGCACTCTTTCCGGGCATGAACGCGCGGGAGGCCGCCAAGGAGGTGGAACAGGCCGTTGCAGAGGCCGCCCGCGCCCACCCTGTGCTCGCCAACCGCCCGCCCCGGGTGGAGTTCAACGGCTTCATGGCTGAAGGCTACGTGCTTGAAGAGGGCTCCAACGCCGAGCGGACCCTGGCAAAGGCCCATCTGACAGCCCACCATGCCCCGCTCAGGGCAGAGGTATCGCGAGGGTATCTCGATGGCCGCGTCTTCGTGCTCTACCAGGGCACGCCCTGCCTGGTGTACGGGCCGGTGGCCGAGAACATTCACGGCTTTAATGAGCGGGTGAACCTCCCCTCGCTCCAGCGCGTTACCGGCACCATTGCCCTTTTCATTGCCGATTGGTGTGGTGTGGAGCCCATCAACCCGTGACCGGCTCGGTGGGCGTTAAGCCGTGATCGGCTCGGTGGGCGTTGCCCTGTGCCGGCGGGTGCCGATCGCAGAACTGTTCGCCCCGGCCTTTAGGCGCGCCGGCAGCACCCTCCTCCATCCGAGCGAAGTGAGCGACCCTGAGGCGGTGCGCTTTGCGCTGTGCTTTTTGCCGGATGACAACGCATTTGCCCCGTACGAAAACCTCATGCTGGCCGCCTCCATTGGTGCGGGAGCCGACGGCATCATCAGGTGCCCAAGCCTCTCACCACAGGTGCCGGTGGTGCGGGTCGAGGATGCGGACCAGGCAAACCAGATGGCCGGATTCGCGCTGTTTCACATCCTCTACTGGCATCGCCGGTTCGACAGGCTCCTTGAGGCGCAACAGGAGGCGCGGTGGGCGCGGGCAAGGTCAGGGCGCTCGCCAAAGGGTGTCGTGGTGGGCGTCATGGGCCTCGGCTTCATTGGCCGGCGCGTTGCCGAGGTTTGCCGGCAGCTGGGCTATGCGGTGGTCACCCTCAGCCGCAGTACGCCGCAGACGCCCATGGACGGGGTGCGGCATATGACCCTAGACGCGCTATATGGGTTTGCCCGGCAGTGCGACATCGTCGTCGGTCTATTGCCGGACACACCTCAGACCAAAGGCATGCTGGACGCTGACTTTTTTGCCGCGATGAAGCCCGGCACCGCGCTCATCCAGCTGGGCCGCGGCGGGCAGGTGGTTGAGGCGGACCTTGTTGCCGCGCTCGACGGTGGCCACCTTGCCGGCGCCTCCCTCGATGTTTTCGCTGCCGAGCCGCTGCCGCAAGACAGCCCGCTCTGGCACCATCGGCACATCCTCGTGACGCCGCACACAGCGGCGGAGGCAACGACCGATGCCGTGGTGGCCACAGTGGAAAACGCATTCGCCGCGCTCATGCAGCAACAGCGCCCGCGCGGTCTGGTGGACCGGGACAAAGGTTACTGATCAAACACTTGACCTGATCCATCCACGCGGAGGACAGGATGGGCTAGGCCATCACGAAGGCGTCAATACCACCGCCTGCGCTCTTCGCATCAGGTGCCGCGGTTGCGTATAAGAACGTTGTTCGCGAAAGGTGTGTCATGTGGTCCATCGCGCTGCGCACGGCGTTTGTGTTCGGGGTATTCGCCATCGTTGGCGTCCTGTTGTGGGCGCCCTGGCGGACCAACAACGTCTCCACGCTTTTGGGCGCCAATGGTGAGATCATCATCGACGACGGGTCCTTTCGCCCGGTGGATGACGGGTCTGCGCCCCATCAACTCATTCGCTATCAAATGCCCGAACCGCGCGAAGTGCCGCCGCTGAAGGACGGTGCCAGCGCGCTCATCTGGGAAGATCTTTGGGAGGACGGGACACTCGTCATCCAGGCGTCTGACGAGGACAGGGTTGGCCGGCCGGGGATGGAGGAGTTCCCCATCGGCACTACGGCGCAGGACGTGATGATGTTCTTCCTGGACATCAGCGACATGCGCAGCCTTCAGCCCATGATCGGCGATATCGACAAGAGCCTTGACGGCAAGCGGGTCCGCATCGCCGGCTACACCACGCCGGTGGGTTTTGGCGAGAATGAGACCCGTTTTCTGCTGGTGCCGGAACTGGGGGCCTGCATCCACGTCCCGCCGCCGCCGCCGAACCAAATCGTCTATGTGGAGGAAGCCGCCGGCACGCCTGACATGTTTGCACCCGTCTGGGTCACCGGTACGCTCAAGGCGAGCCCGGTGGCGACGGTGCTGGCGGATGTGGGCTACCAATTGGTCGACGCCGTTGCCGAGCCGTATCGTTAAATCACTCGTCACTCATCTGCTACAATTGAAACTGTCAGGGTAGTCTGACAGCGGGAGTTCAGGTATCACGCCCCGCAGGCGACGGGGGTGCAGGCATGGCTTTTCGTTTGGCAATCGTGGCGGTTGCGGGAGCGGTTTTTGCAGCGAGCATGACGCCCGCCGCGGCGGAGCGGGTTCTGGAACGCTTGCCAGGCACGGACATCCCCGGCTTCGATTACCGAACTTTGCGCAACGTCCCCCTTGCCGACTGTGAGCGGGTCTGCCTTGCCGATACGGACTGCGCAGCCTTTACCTACAACGAACGGGCACAGTGGTGCTTCCTGAAATCGGAAGTGGGTCCGCGCACGCCGTATCGCGGCGCCACCTCGGCTGTCGTGCGCGAAAGCGCGCCGGACAGTACGCTGCCCATGCCCGATATCAGCTATCTGCCGGCAGCCTTTGCGCAGGAGGCCCAAGCCCTCTCCGCGCGGGTCAGCGCCATAAACCGCACCGGCGTTGCGCGTGACGGATTGGCGGTGGCCGCAGCGTCGATCCTTTCCCGCGGCACCAGCCAGGATTGGCTGAACTTTGCCCGCACCACTCTGGATCAACGAGCGCGACGCTTTGGTGAGCGTATCCTTCTTCAACGCACCGCCGGCGCCGCAGCGTATCTCGCCCTTGAAAATGCGAGCACCGTTGCCGAGCAGGGAGAAGCGCTCGCCGTCATCTCGGACGTGCTGGAGCGGCAATCCCTGTTCCGCCCGGCAATCTTTGCCTCCGAAGCCAGCGTGGCCCTGCGCTTCGACACGCAGGAGAGCGAGCGGCTGGAGCGGCTGCGCTCTCAATTCGGGTTCCGCGTGCTGGATTACACCGTCAACGCTGAACTCGATGCACCGCGCATGTGCGTTCAATTCTCCGAACCCCTTTCCGGCGATGCCGCATCTCTCCAGCGGTTTGTGACCCTCGATGGGGCGAGCGACCCTGCCATTTCCGTAGAGAGCCGCCAGCTCTGCGTTGAAGGTCTTGCCCACGGCGAACGCTTTGAGGTGGGTCTGCGCGAAGGGCTTCCCTCAACCGTGGGCGAGCGTCTCTCCCAACCGGCATCGTTCCGCGTTTACGTGCGCGACCGTGCCCCCAGCGCGCGGTTCGACGCCAATGACTACGTGTTGCCGTCCAATGCCCCAGGCGTTCCAGTTGCCACGATGAATACTGCGCGCCTTGAACTTTCGCTCATGCGCGTGGGTGACAGGAACCTTGCCGAGACTGTGCGAAGGGGTGATTTCAAGCGCCAATTGTGGCCGTGGGAGGTGTCAAGCCTGGCGGCTGAGCGCGGTGCGACGGTGTGGTCCGGCCACATGGCGGTGGAGACCCGCCGCAACGCCACCGTGCGCACGCTGGTCCCC
>JBCDFB010000098.1:0-8842 GCA_039178655.1 Pseudomonadota bacterium
ACCTCGACGTGCATCTGCGCGCCGCCATGGAGGAGGAGTTGGCCCGCGTTCATGCCGCATCGGGCGCGACAACGCTTTACATCACCCACGACCAGCGCGAGGCGATGGCGCTCGCCACCCGGGTGGCGGTGATGCAGGAGGGGCGGCTCCTCCAGGTGGATGCGCCGGACACGATTTATGAGCGCCCGGCGAGCGAAGCGGTCGCCCGTTTCATCGGCCGTTCAACCATCTGCGATGCGAAGGTAGAACGGGTGGATGGCGCGCGGGCTCTGGTCAGCTTTGCTGGAGCGCGGTTCGAGGCGTACTGCCTTCCCACCACTCAGCCAGGCCGTGCGCGCGTTATGGTCCGCCCCAGCCATGTGGTGATCGATGACGGCGGGCCGGTTGCCGCAACGCTGATCCAGCAGTCGTACCGGGGCGGCCTGTTCGAGGCGGACCTTGCTGCGCAAGAGGGGCTTCGCGTGGCGGCAGTGGCGCGCGACCGCCTGCCGGAGGAGAGAGTGTCGATCCGCTTCAGCGGCGGATGGGTCCTGCCGCAAGAGGCAGACGTGGCCTAGTGGTCATCCAAGAATGACGGCGAAGCGGCTTTATCTCCACGCCGGCAAGCACAAGACCGGCAGCACATCCTTCCAGATGTTCCTATCGGACGAGCTCGCGGCGTTGGATGCGTGCGGTGTCAGCGTTGTGCGTGAACTGCCCGGTCCGGATGGGCGGCCTTGGCCGGCCGGGAATGCCGTTCTGGCTGCCCATACGGTGCTGCGGCGGTCTTTGCAGGAGCGCTCGCGGGTGCGCGGTGAGCTGCAGTTTCCCACCGAAGATGACCAGGCCGATGCGCGCCGACGAATGAATGCAGCGCTTCACGCACTCGACCACGACACGGTTGTCATGAGTTGCGAAGGCTTCAGCTTTGTGCGCGCCGCCGCCGAGCGGGCGGCGCTGCTGGAACTGACGGACGGATTTCACCTCATTCCCGTCGTCGTCATCCGCGAGACGGAAGCGTGGCTCAGGAGCATGGCAGCACAGCTGGGCAAGATTGCGCCGGCCGACAGGCCCGCCGACGTGCGCGGAACGGTTTTCGACCTCTCGCGCGACAGCTGGCATTTGGATCATACTGCCCTCTTTGCCGCCCTTGGTCCGGACACGCGTGTGCTGCAATACGAAGATGCGCTCGCGCGAGACGCATCGGTGGTGCCTTCCATCCTGCGTGCCATGGACCTGCCTGTAGAGCGCTTCTCCTTAAGCACCGCGCATTGGGTCAATCGTGCCTACGATGATCCGCGTCCCGAGCGGATGCCGTTCACAACGCCTGCACAGGCTGCTCTGCGGCATGTGGCGCGCCTGATGAAAAGTGGAGACCCGGCACTGGCCCGTGCCGCGTTCGAGGAATGCCGCGGCCAGTTGGGGCCCGTGGTTGCCGCGACGCTGGGGGCGGACCTCATTCTCATGGAGGGTGATGCTGCTGCCGCGAAGGCTGCGCTCCTCAACTTGCCGCGTGCGGCGCTCAGCCGGCGCGGGGTCCAGCTTATTCTGGCGGAAGCGCATTATCGCCTTGGCGAGACCGAAGAGGCGCAGAGGTGGTTGGATGCGCCAGGCGAGGGCGGCCGAGACGAAAGACGTGAAAAAGCGGTTGCCGCTATGCTGCTCGCCGCCGGCCAGCCGTCTGACCGCGCGCCCTAAGCTCACCGTTGTCCGTGAGCCATCGTGATCAGCGCCAGGGCACAGTTCCTTCCGGCAGGCTGCGGCCCATCCGATCCAGCGCGAGCATCAACAGCACAGTCACCGCAACGGTGACGGCGGACATGGCTGCGGCGAGCGTGGTGTAGCCGCCGTCCTCGTAATTGAAGATGGTGGTGCCAATGGTCTCGTTGCCGGGGGACCACAAAAGCGCCGAGACGGTGATTTCATTGTACGCGGTGAGGAACACCAGGATCGCGCCGCTGGCTGCGGCCGGGGCGACGAGCGGTGCAAACACACGCCGCATGCGCATGAAGTACCCGGCGCCGGCAACGCGGGCCGCATCGTCGAGCACAGGGTCAAGCTGGGCGAAGGCGGCTGACACAGGCTTCAACGCGATGGACAGGAACGCGGTCAGGTAAGCCAGCGTGATGATGAGGAGAGTGTTGTAGATGGACACCTCAATCAGCGGGAGCGGCCTGATGAAGGTGAGAATGAACGCGATGGAAAGGACGATCCCGGGCGTCGCGTAGGCGACGTCGCCGAGGACCTCCAGCAGCTTGCCGGTGCCGCGGGCGGCCCGATGATGCGCTGACGAGGCGTGCGCGATGAAGACAGCCACTGCGGCAAGGGCAAGGGCGGCAAGACCCGCAGCCAGCGAGGAATTGAGGAACGCGCGAAGCGTCACCTCCTGCCGCAGCACGATCTCCGCAAAGTTCTGCAGCGTGATCGTGTCGAGGTTGAGGGGCAGGCCGTAGGTGCGCACCAGCGCGGTGGAAAGGAGCGAGGCAAGGGGGAGCACCAGGACTGCGGCGATGAACGCCCAAAGTCCCAGCTCCACTAAGGGGCGGGCGGGGCCAAGGCGGATGGCAAGGGGCGGGCGCGGCGGGCCGATCAGCGCATCCCGGCCGAAGCGCTGCAGGATGGCGATGATGGCCACCGCCACCACCGCGACCGCGGCCATCACCATGGCGATGACGGCAACGTTGGTGAGCATGCCGACGCCAAAGCTTGCCATGCGCTGCCAGATCAGAACCGGCAGCGTGATGTAACGTGCGGGGATGCCGAGGAGCGCAGGGATCCCGAAATTCCCGAGCGCTGAGACGAACGCGAGCGCGAAACCGGCAAGAAGGGCGGGAATGAGGAGGGGGATCACCACGCGCAGCAACACGCGCCCGGCGGAAGCGCCGGCAATGCGTGCAGCGTCGGAGAGTTCGCGCGGCTGCGCGCGAAGGGCCGCGCGGACGATGAGAAACACGAGCGCAGCATGCTGGAGCGCCAGAAGCAGGATCACGCCTTCGCGCGAGTATAATGGGTGCGTCGTGCCGACCTCCGGCGCAATGCCGAGGGTGCGCAGAAGGGGGCTCGATGGGCCGAGCGCCTGGATCCACGAGATCGCCGTCACGTGCGGCGGGATCATCATGGGCAGGAGCACGAGGAAGACCAGGACCGCCTTCGCCCGCACGTCCGTCAGCCCGATGATGAGCGCGAGCGAGGCGCCGATGAAGGTGGCCAGGAGGGCGGAGAAAAACGCCGAATCCAAGCTGTTGATGAGGGCGCGCTGGGTGGAGCGGCTTTCAAGGGCTTCCAGGAGAGGGCCGAAGTCCGGCACGCCCGATGGCGCAACCCCCTGAAAGAACAGCCTGCCGAGCGGCAGGGCAAACAACAGGGCGGCAAAGACGATAAGCCCGCCGATGACGACCGCGGGGCCGCTGATCCGCACGCTTGGGCGCTTTGGCTGCGCCCGTCGGCGGATCGGCGGATGAAGCGAGGTGTCAGTCATCATCCGGTGCCTGGCGGCGGAAGCTGTTCCCGCCGCCAGGCAGGAGTGTTAGCCGCCGAAAATGTCTTGGAAGCGCAGTTTATTCTGCGCGTCGTCGGCAAGCGCCTTGGCAGGATCAAAGCTCATGAGCTTGATCTTGGACCGCTCGGGGAAGCCGGCGGGGGGCGCCACGTCCGGATGGGCGGGCAAGTAGCCCTGGGAGGCGGCAAGCTGCTGGCCTTCTGGCGACAGCAGAAAGTCAACGAAGGCTTTGGCCGCTTCCGGGTTCTGGGCGGTGGAGAGGATTGCCACGGGCTCGGTCACGAAGGACACGCCCTCTTCGGGGAACACAAAGTCCACCGGTGCGCCTTCTTCGCGGTTGCGGATGGCCAGGAAGTCCACCACGAAGCCGAACAGCTTTTCCCCGCCTGCAACGGCCCTGTAGACGCCGCCATTGCCGCCCTGGGCAAGGGTGTCCTGCGCAGCAAGGCCTTCATAAAAATCCCAGCCGAGATCGGGGTTTTCCGTGAGCGTTGCCATGGTGATGGTTGCTGCGCCGGAGGTGAGGGGCGAGGGGATGGCGATCTTACCGGCCGCATCGGGCTTCAGGAGGTCCTTGTAGGAGGTGGGGACCATCTCCGCGGCGGTATTGTAGACGATGCCGGTGGTGATGAGTTTGGTGGAGAAGTAGTGGCCTTCCGGGTCCATGAGCTGGGCGTCGTAGGCTGACACGTCAGCGTCCGGGTGGGCCATCAGGCGGCCTTCGCCCTCAAGGCGCTCCATGGTGACCGTGTCGGCGATCAGCAGGAGATCGGGCTGCGGGTTGCCGGCGGCGAACTCACCTTCGAGCTTTGCCATGACCTTTGTCGTGCCGTCGCGGAAGAACTCCACCTCAACGCCGGGATGCTTTTCCATGAAGGCGTCGATGGTTTGCTGCGCGTCGGCGTTGGGCTGGCTGGTGTACAGCATCAACTTGCCGGACGGCTCGGCAAAGGCGGTGGTCGCGACGAGGGTCGCAGCGGCGGCAATCACAATGCGCATCGCTCACTCCATGGTGCGTGATTTTGATGGCGCCTGTGCCGCAATTCTATGACACGCAGATGACACCGGCGGCTGAGGCGTTTGCGCCGGTCAGCGAACGAAGGGGAGCATATACCACTGATCCGCGTAGCGTTTCACATGGGCCTCGAAGAACGGGTTGAGCCGCTCTGCGGCGCTTCGGACCGGATCGTCCCCGGCAAAGTGCAAACCGTCGACCGGCGCGGCAAGCTCCAGCCGGAAAGATGCGCTCTCGCCGAGGCGGACGATGGCGCCGGGCAGGATGAGCGCGCCGGTCTTGAGCGCGATCTTCGCGGTGAACCCAAAAGCCCCAAGTGGGGACGGCTCCCGCCCCAAGAGCGGGAAAAGCGACCGGCCCTCCCGCTCTGCATCAAGGAAGGTGACGATGTTTTGGCCCGGCGTGTTGAGGAGCCGCAAAACGCTGCGCGACATGGCGCTCGCGTTGGGAAATGCCTTCGCCCCAACCCTGCGGCGCGCGCGCTCCACCACGCGGTTGCGGTAGTCCGACGCCTGGGGCTGCCAAAGGCCCGTCCAATCGCCTGGCCAGCGACCCATCAGCAAGGGTGGGATGAGTTCCCAATGGCCGGTGTGCACCAAGCCCAATATGATCGGCCTGCCCTGGGTGAACGCCGCATCAAGATGCTCCGTCCCCACCACACTCAAACGCCCGGCGTCGTAGAGGCGCTTTGATATGGCGTACTCGGCCCGGTTGCGGCCGGCGTTGCGCCACCATGCGGCGCAGATGCGCTCCACATCCGCGTCGCTGGCATCGCTCAGCATTGCCTTCACGCGCTCTCTGATGCGCTCAGCAGTCTTTTGCTGAACGGCCTGGCGGCTGACCAGGGTGCCCAGGCGCGCGCCGCAGGCGGACGCGGTGTCGATGGGAAGAGCGCTGAGTGTGTTGAGCGCGATGGCGTCCGCTGCCGTCCTGACACGGTCGCCGATGTGATAGCGCCGGGCCGGCGCGGACCGCTCAGCCATCTTGGAGAAGAGGTCGCGCAGGGGCGGTGCGACCTTGCGGGGGGCCTCGGTGGCTTCCCATGGAATGTCGGCTTGGCGGAGCGGGGCAAGGGATTTGCCGGGCTTGCCCGCCACAGCGTCACGGGGCGTCACGACCATGGGGAGTGTGTTTCCCGGGCGCAGGGTGAGCCGGCATTCGACCTTCATGCGGTGGCGCGGCAACGGGCGCACATGGAACTCTTGGAGTAGGGCCGAAAGGCATAGGACGGCCTCCGTCATGGCAAAGGTGAGGCCGGGGCATACGCGCGGCCCGCTGGCAAAGGGAATATAGGCGTACTTGTCGCGCAGGTTATCGTAGCGTCGGTCGAACCTCTCGGGCACAAAGTGATCCGGCAGCGACCAAACATCCCGGTTGCGGTGGATGAGCCAGGGCGCAACGAGAAGAAGCGTGCCGGGCTCCAGCGCCGCGCCATTGAGGGTGCCATGCGCCTTTGCCTCCCGCCCCAGGATCGGCACCGGCGGGTAAAGGCGCAACGTCTCTTCAATGACGGCGCGGGTGTAATTCAGCTTCGGCACATCGCTGAGTTCAGGCAGCCGGCCGCCCAAGACTTCTTCGAACTCACTCATCAGTTTTTCGCGCACACGCTCGCTTTGTGCGACGAGATAGATGGCGAATGCGAGGGTGTTCGCAGTGGTCTCGTGGCCGGCCATGAAGATGACGATGGCTTCGTTGCGCACCGCCTCCCGCGAGAGCTGTTTGCCGTCTCGCCCTTTGGCGTTGAACAGGGCTCGGATGATCGCGCCGTCTTCTTCCCCTTCGCGGTCCGGCCCGCGCTCGGCAATCTCGTCAACGATCTTGTCGAGCACATGGTGCACCCGGTCGATGGCGTGCTTGGCTTTCTTGTCGAGCTTGCGCGGGACGGTGTCGGAGGCGCCCATCAGGCTTGGCAGGTCCACCGCATCCGCGTGGCGCTGATACTGCGCAAAGCCGGCAATAATCTCGCGGGTGTACTGTCTGCCGAGGCGTTTGCCGAAAATGGTGCGGCATATGATTTCGGCGGTGAGTTCACCCATTTCAAAGAGGATATCGAGCCGGGTGCCGGGACCGGCAGCCCGCCACTCCTCACACCACTCGGCGATGGTCTCGCACATGATTGGCGCAAAGGATGCCATGTGGCGCGCGTGGACGATGGGCGTGACGATGGCGCGCCGCTCCCGCCATGTCTCCCCGTCGCTCACGAAAAGCCCGTCTCCGAGGAGTGGGGCGAGGGAGAAGCGCTGCTGGGGCGTTTTGCACTCGAAGGTCTCGTGCTGTGCCGTCAGCGTTTGGCGCACCCCGTCGGGGTTGTTGCAAATGGCGATATCGCGCGACAGCACCTTTATGCCCATTTTGCGCGAGGAGAATGCATCGTGGTCGAAAACGGCTAGAAGGTTCCGCCGCATGAGCTGCAAGACGTGGAGCCCCTTCGAACGGCCTTTCTTTGACCGACGTGCCGGAAAGGCCGGCACAAAACTGTTGCGCAGGTCGAGCGCGTCGATCATGTCGTCGGAGAGGCGCATGAATGCCTTGCGTCTGGCGTCGAGTATCAGGCTGGAATGGCGCTGCTTAAACGAGGCGTCAAGCAACCAATGATCAGCGCTCCGTTGCCGCATACGTTGCTGCCGCCGGGCGAAGGCTGGGCGAGTTCATGACTATTCTCGTCTTTGGCGGCAGCGGAAACGTCAGCCGGGCGCTAGTCCCCATGCTGCAGGAGGCCGGGGCGCGGGTGCGCGTTGCAACCCGTTCAAGCGCCCGCGCTCAATCTCTGCCGGGCGGCGTTGAGCCGGTCATTGCCGATATGGATGATCCGCCCAGCCTGAGGGCCGCATTTGACGGTGTGAGCAGTGTCTTCCTGCTTGTCGCCAATGGTCCCAACGAGGTTCAGCAGGGCCTGGCGACCCTTGCGATTGCGCAAGAGTTCTGCCCCGGACATATCGTCTATTTGTCGAGCGATTTGTCGACGCGGGCACCCATGATCCCGCACGCGGGGGCGAAGGTGGCCATCGAGGCGGCGCTGAAGGCAAGCGCGATGGCACACACAATCCTGCGGCCCACCTACTTTGCGCAGAACGATCTCCTCACAAAGGGCGCAATCTCGTCGGGCGTTTATCCGGCCCCGCTCGGTCCGCACCCGGTGGCAAGGGTGGACGTGCGCGATGTGGCCACCGCCGCCGCGACTGCACTCCTTCAGGCGCGTGCTGAAAACGAAGTCTTCGTCCTGTCGAGCCCGGACGCGCCCAACGGGATGGAGACCGCCGCGTTGTGGTCAAAGGCTCTGGTGCGGGAGGTGGCCTATCCCGACCTCACGCCGGAGGCATTTGCAGACGGCGCCCAATCCACGCTGCCACCCTGGCTGAATTTCGATCTTCTCATCATGCATCGCTGGTTCCGGGACCATGGCCATCCGATCGATGAGAAGGCTTTGGACAGGCAGCGGACCCTTTTGCCGGACGGCCCCCGCAGCTACACAGATTTCGTCATGGAGACCGGCGAGGCTTGGAATAGAGTCGGCGCAAGCAACGTCAGCCGCTGAACCGACGATTACGCCGACGATACTGCGAACTACCTGGTGACTGTTCCACTCGATAGGGATCAATCGGGCGGAAAATGCGCTAAATTGGAATGCTGGCGCCCGCGGGAACGGTAGCCCTAGGTCTGGTCCTCAGCCGCGTTTTTATCAATGCGCGAGGTTCCCCGGGAAATCAGGTCGGCGTTGACCTTGTGCACTCTCCCGATTACATGCACTGCCAGCGCGCGAGCGCTTATCAACCGCACCCGCGGGCCGCACGGACGCTGACCGTGGCGGCCCTGTCAGCGCCGACTGGCTTTTCAAGGCAGTTTGCTCGCGCAAAGGAGGGGCGTCTTCCGCGCCGGGTTACGGCGCACCCTGCGTGGCGGGACAGGCCCTCCGCGCGAGCAAAGACGTATACATGAGCAAGCGACACAGCCAGAAATACAAAATTGACCGCCGGATGGGTGAAAACATCTGGGGCCGCCCGAAAAGCCCGCTTAACAAGCGCGAATACGGCCCAGGCCAGCACGGCCAGCGCCGCAAAGGCAAGATGAGCGACTTTGGCCTCCAGCTTCGCGCTAAGCAGAAGCTGAAAGGCTATTATGGCAGCATCTCGGAAAAGCAGTTTCGCGGGATCTATGACGAAGCGGTGCGCCGCCGGGGCGACACGTCAGAGCAGCTGATCGGGCTGCTTGAAAGCCGGCTCGACGCCATTGTCTATCGGGCGAAGTTCGTGCCGACGGTGTTTGCCGCGCGCCAGTTCGTGTCCCACGGGCATGTGAAGGTGAACGGGCGCCGGGTGAACATCCCGTCCTATCGCTGCAAACCCGGCGAC
>JBCDFB010000099.1:0-8806 GCA_039178655.1 Pseudomonadota bacterium
GCCGCCGGCGTCCACGTTATCGGCGATGAAGCTTGCCGACTGGATGCCGAAGCCATAGCCGCCGATGGGCTTGATGAAGGTGACCGGGCAGTCGGTATTGACGCCGCGGTCGAACACGATGACGGGAAGCTGTTCGCACGCCTCTTCCACGGCTGGGGTGAGCGCAGCTGTGGTGTTGGGCGACACGATCAGCACGTCGCAATTGCCGCCGGCCAGAAGATCGGCAATGTCGGCAATCTGCTTGTCGTCGGAACCTTCTGCGTCGGTGACGATGAAGTCGGCAATGGCGTCGCCCTGGGCGTCCACTTCGGCTTGCATGGTGGTCCAGCCCACCACGCGCCACGGGTTGTTCACGCCCGCGTTGGAGAAGCAGACCGTGGGTGCGCCGTCGGTGGCGAAGGAGGAGGTGTCCACCATGTCCTCGCCAAAGTGCTGCACCCAGGGTGTGTCGGCAGAGCCGTTGGGGGTGGCGCCAAGAAGGGCTTGCTGGGCGGCAAACTCTTCCGGATCGTCAAAATTCTGGGCTGCGGCGGGGGCGGCGATGAGCACCGCGGCCAAAGCCAGGATAGAAGCTTGATGTCGCATGTGAGCGTCTCCCTTTGTTGCTCGTTTTAGTTGATGCCGGAGCGGCGCCGCCGGTGGGCGGCCAGCGCCACGGCAAAGATCAGGATCAGCCCCTGCGCCACGTCGCGCAGCGGTTTGGGCAGACCCAGAAAGTTTAAAAGTGTGAAGAGGGCTTGCAGGGCGAGCGCGCCGGCAACCGCCCCACCCACGGTGCCGAAGCCGCCCAAGAGCCGCGTCCCGCCAAGGACGGCCGCGGTGATGGACTGAAGCTCAAGCCCAAGCCCCACATCTGTGGATACCCCCGCAAAGCCCCCAAGCATGATCCCCGCGATGACGGCCGACACCGACGAGAGCACGAACGCGGCCACCCGGACCCGCACCACCGGCACGCCTGAAAGACGCGCGCTCGTCGGATTGTCACCCAGCGCGTGGACCATCTTGCCAAGGTTTGTGCGGTGCATTGCCCACCAGAAGGCGGCGCACACCACAATCATCACGATGACTGCGATGGGTAGGATCGTGACCAGCGGCACGTCTTTGATGATGTAGCGGCCGAAGAAGCGGAAGCTCTCCGGCAGGTAGCCCCGCGGGGAACCGCCTGACCAGGTGAGCGCGATACCGCCCAGCGAGATCATCATGCCGAGCGTTGCGATGATGGACGGCACCTTGAGGTAGGACACCACGAGGCCGTTGATGACGCCCACCAACACGCCGCCGGCGAGCATTGCGGCAATCACCGCCCAGACCATCTCTTCGTTGCCGCCGAGCAGTATGGAGCTTGCAATCACCGTGAGGGTGACAAGGGCGCCCTGGCTTAGGTCGAACCCGCCGGAGGTGAGGACGAACACCTGGCCCGCCGCCAGGATGGCAATGGGGGCCGCCCGGCGGATGAAGTTCATGTAGCCGAAGGGCTGCAGGAAGTTCGGCGAGATGATGACGATGGCGATGAGGAGGAGGATCAGCAGCCATACCACCGGGTTGACCCGGGCAAGTGCGGAGATGAAGCCGTCGAGGGGCCCGCGCGGGATGCTCGGCGAACTCACGGACGAGTTCCGATCACGGGCGCGCTCATGCCGCCATCCGGTTGCTGCGCGCGACGTAGATGGCAACGGCCGCCACGATGATGACGCCGCGCAGGATCTGCTTGGCGAAGGCGTCCACCCCCGCAATGTTGAAGATGGAATCAATCAGCGAGAACACCATCACGCCCACCAGCGTGCCCCACACACCACCGCGCCCGCCGGCGAGGATGGTGCCGCCGATCACCACGACTGCAATGGATTCAAGGTCGTAGACGCCGTCCCGGCCGATCCACGGGGCGCCTGAGCGCAGGCGGCTAGCAAGATAAAGCCCCGCAGTGGCCGCGCAGACAGAGCACAAAACGTGGGCGAGGATGCGCACCCGCCGCGT
Source organism: Pseudomonadota bacterium (assembly GCA_039178655.1). Taxonomy (GTDB): domain Bacteria; phylum Pseudomonadota; class Alphaproteobacteria; order Rhizobiales; family Amorphaceae; genus Acuticoccus. Next base: position 1,975 of record JBCDFB010000099.1, read on the forward strand.
CGCGATCCCGGCGAGGCGGGCTGCGTCCTCATTGCCGCCGACGGCATAAAAGTTCGACCCCGCGCGGGTGAACCGCAGGAACGCCCAGGCGAAAACTGTGAGGCCGAGGAGGAACAGGATGCTGACGGGGATGCCGCCTACGGTGCCGTAGGCGAATACCTGGAACTCCTCAGGCACCGCGCCGGCAAAGTTGGTGAACGACGCCGATAAAAGGCCCTGGAGGATGAGCGCCATGCCGAGGGTCGCGATGAGCGGGTTCACCTGGAGCATGGTGATGACCAGCCCATTGGCGAGGCCCACGGCCGCTCCGATGGCAAGCACGGCAAGGGTTGCCGGCAGCATCATTGCCGGATCCCCGTTCATGATGAACGAGGCGAGGACGGCCGCCACGGAGATGAGGTTTGCGACGCTCAGGTCGATGGAGGCCACCAGGATCACGAAGGTCTGCCCCACCGCCGTGATGCCGAGCGCGATGGAACGGCCGAAGAGGTTGAGGAGGCTATCAAATGTGAGGAACTGCGGCTGGCCTGTGCCGAGCGCGATGGCGCCGTAGATCGCCACCGCGACGCCAAGGAGGATGGCAGGCACGAAGGTGATCAGCCGGAGGCGCATCATGCGGCTGCCTTCTCGTGTGCGCCGTGGGTGGCTGCGGCCATCACCTCCACCTCGCCGGCACCGCGGGGGAATTCTGCGGTGATGCGCCCGTCCTGCATGACGAGGATGCGGTCGCTGACGCCCAGGATCTCCGGCAGATCCGATGAGACGAGAAGGACAGCCGCGCCAGCATCGGCAAGCGTGCGCATCTGCGCGTAGATCGCCGCCTTGGTGTTCACGTCGATGCCGCGCGTGGGCTCCACGAAGAGAAGCACCGATGGGGACAGCGCCATCCAGCGGGCAACGATGGCCTTTTGCTGGTTGCCGCCGGAGAGCGAACCGATCACCTGCGAGTAGCGTGCAGCCCGCAGGTCGAGGGCAGTGAACCTGTCTGCCATGGATGATGTGTCGCCGTAACGTGTGCTTTCGGGCGCTGCGGCTGGGCCGGAAAGGGCGCGCGGCGCGAGCATCCCGTTGTCCATCACCGATTGGGAGAGGGCGAGGCCCTCTGACTTGCGGTCCCCCGGTAACAGGCCGATGCCCGCCTGGATGGCGTCCCGCGGCTGGCGCAGGCTGGCCGGCGAACCGTCGATGGTGACTGTGCCTTCCGTGAAGGGGTCCGCCCCGAAGAGCGCCATGGCAAGGGCTGTGCGGCCGGCGCCCTGGACGCCTGCAAGCCCCACAATCTCGCCGCCATAAAGGTCGAGGTCGATGGCCTTTAGGCGCCCGTTGCCGCCGCCTTTGATGCTGAGGCGCAGGGGGCCGCGGCGTGATCCTGCCTCAGGATAAAACGTGTCGATGTCGCGGCCGACCATGGCGTGGACGATAGTCTCCGGCTCGGGCACATGGTCGAAAGCTGCCGTCACCGCCCCGTCCTTTAGCACCGTCACACGGTCCGCCAGGCGCTGGATCTCAGGCATGCGGTGGGTGATGTAGACGATGGCGCGGCCCTGCGCGCGCAACCGATCAATAAGGGTGAAGAGGACGGCGCATTCGGTGTCGTTCAAGGCAGCGGTCGGCTCGTCCATGACGATGACTTTTGCGTCGCGGGACAGCGCCTTGGCGATCTCCACCATTTGCTTCTCGGAGATGTCGAGGTCACCCACGCGGCTTTCGCCGGTGAACTTCCGCGCGGTGCCGAAGATTTTCAGCGCCTCTTCGGTTTGCGCGCTCATTCTTCTGCGGTCCAAAAAGCCGTAGCGGGTCGGCTCGCGGCCCAAAAAAATGTTCTCCGCCACCGACCTGTCTGGCAACAGCGAAAACTCCTGATGGATCACACAGATGCCCGCCTCCAGCGCGGCGAGCGGTGTCCCGAAGCGGCGCGCGACACCCTCCAGGATGATGGACCCCTCGTCCGCCTGGTAGATGCCGGAAAGAACCTTGATGAGCGTGGATTTGCCGGCGCCGTTCTCACCCACCAGCGCGTGCACCTCGCCGGCCTTGCAGGCGAAGCTGACCCCCTTCAACGCCATCACCCCGGGGAATCCCTTGACGATGTTTTCCAGCGCGAAGACGGGGGCTTCCTCGCTCATCCTGCCGTGTCCATGGCCTGTTTGAGTGCGGCGCCACCCTCTTTGAAGAGGGTTTCAAGGTCGGGAAAGAGTGGGCGCCACACGCGGGTTGCTGCGGCAAGAGCTGGCAACCCTGAGCCGAATGCCTCCATCACCACAGGGCCATTAAAGCCGGCACTGCGGGCAGCGGCGAAGATGCCGGCAAAGTCGATCTGGCCGGTTCCGGGGACGCCGCGGTCGTTTTCAGAGGCGTGGAGAACTGTGATCTTGTCGCCAAGGTGCGCGACGGCCGCCGGCTGGCTCTTCTCGTCGATGTGGGCGTGGAAGGTGTCGTACATTAGCCCGAAGTTCGGGTGGTCCACGCGTTGGGCATACGCCCGGGCCTGGGCAGCGGTATTGAGGAAGTGGGTCTCGAACCGGTTGAGCGCCTCCAGCGCGAGCACCATTCCGTGCGTTCTCGCCTCTTCGGCCATCTGGTGGTGGGCCTCAGCACCGCGGGCCAACTCGTCTTCGGTGGGGCCGGCGCCGGTGAACTGGCCGATAGCGGCATGGAACGGCCCACCGACGGTTTCAGCGCCCATGGCCGCGGCGCATTCAACGATCCACTGTAGGTGTGCGATGCCGGCTTGGCGCACCGCCTCATCGCCACTTGTGGGGTCGGCATCGGGAAGGGTGATGGCCGTGCAGCCGACTGTAAGCCCCATCGCGCTGAGGCGATGTCCGGCTTTGGCGTAGTCGTCAGGCGTACCGGACAGGAGCGGCAACTCGATGTGGGAAAAGCCGTTCGCCTGCGCGAGATCGAACAGGTGGTAGTCATCGGGCGACACGTGATCTGTCGCGCAGAGGAGATTAACTCCCAGCCGCATTCAGCCTCCCACGTTCCGGCGTTATCCCGGATTAGCCACAATAGTAGGCGGCGCACTGCGGATGTAAAGGATTACATTTTCCGATGTTGTCTGACACTGTATGAGTTTGAGAGTCTGCGAGGGGACGCGTCATCGCCGTTAGAGCCGTCAGGAAGGTCACGATCGCGGACGTGGCGCGGATTGCAGGCGTCTCCACCGCGACGGTCAGCAGAAGCCTCAGCGCGCCTTCGGTGGTTGCGCAGGACACGCGTTCGCGGGTGGAAAGCGCCATCGCCCAGACCGGCTACATCGCCAACTCAGCAGCGCAGATGCTGCGCCGGCAGGAGGCGCGGACCGTGCTCGTCGCCGTGCCGGACCTCGGCAACACATTCTTCTCCGAACTCATCAGCGGCATGGAGGCGGTTGCGCGGCAAAGCGGCGTCGCGGTGCTGGTCGCCGACGTGCCGCGTGACCCCAGCGCCGGCAAGCGGCTCGTTGAGGTGCTGAACGCTGGCCGGGCGGACGGTGCGCTGCTCCTGCATGGCGCGATGCTCCCCGGCAAGGGCGGACAGTGGACCGCGGTGACGGTGTGCGAGGAACTCTCCCGCCCCACACCGAACACAACCCATGTAGGCATCGACAACACGGCCGCCGCGCGGGAGGCGACGGAGCATCTGGTCGAGCGCGGCCACAGACGGATCGTGCACCTTGCCGGCCCCGCCAACACTATTCTGACCCGCCAACGGAAGGCCGGGTATGAGGTGGCAATGCGTCAGGCCGGCCTTAAGGCGACCTATGCGAGCGGCGATTTTTCCACCGCGAGCGGCTTCACGGCCGCCAAGGCGATGGCGCAGGGCGAACTGCCGGACGCCGTGTTTTGCGCCAACGACGAGATGGCGCTCGGCCTCCTCAACGGCTTCGCTGCCCACGGCGTGCGGGTGCCCGACGCGGTCTCGGTGATTGGGTTTGACGACATTGCCGCCGCCCCATGGTCCCACCCGACGCTGTCCACGGTGCATCAGCCGCGGCGGGAGATGGGCTCGCTCGCCATGGAACGGCTGTTGTCAGAACTTCAGGGCGATGCGCCGGCAGAGCGGATCGTGTTGCCCCACCGGGTGGTCCCGCGGCAGAGTGTGGCAAACCGATAAATGCGTGGAGGACGCCGTGGCACAGCCGGAAACCTACCAGTCGGGCCCTAACGGGCTCATTCCCAACAGCCGGTTCCCGCTGCTCATTTACCGCGGCGCAGTCCCGGGCGGCGGAGAGGATGCGGTCAAGGCGCTATTTCAGAAGAACGGCTGGTCCAATAACTGGCGCTATCCAGGGATTTATACCTACGGCCATTTCCATTCCACCACACACGAGTGCCTTGGCTGTGCGGCGGGTTTCATGGAAATCCGTGTGTTCGGCGAGAACGGGCAAGCTTTGCGCGTCGAGGCGGGCGACGTGATTGTCATGCCGGCAGGCGTCTCCCATGCCATGACCAACAATTCCGAAGACAACCTCATGGTCGGCGGGTACGTGGACGGGCGCGAGTGGGACAACGTTCCGGACGCGACGTTGACGGCGGAGAGCCGCTACAGCGCCGTCAAACTCATCATGTCGCTTCCCATTCCCAGCCGCAATCCGGTGACGGGGGGACCCATGGAGGAATGGCTCAACCTCCCCTCATCCGTCGACACGGGTTGGAACGACTTCCGCGACGGGCTCGACGCTGCCTGAGCGGCCGTGCCGGCGCCCCCAGCGGATGCGGGTCCTCCTCGCCGGTCAGTTGCCTGTCGCGTTCGGGGCGGTCACGCGGCCAAGGGTCGAGTTTCAGGCTGGATATCAACGATGTTTTTAACCACCCCTTTGCGCGATGACTGAGGCGGTCCGTTCGCTCCTTGATCCGCAGATGGCGGAGCTCACGCCGCCGCAGGACCCGGCAGCGCTCGACCTTGCGCAGATGCGCGCTCTCTCCTCCTCGGCGAAGGCACCGTTCAATGCCCGCGCGGCCGGAAGGGTGTCGGTGCGCGAAGAGGTCATTGCCGGGCGACCCACCATCATCATTGCCGGGCGGGACGCGCCCCCGGTGGTGCACCTTCATGGGGGCGGCTGGTCCATCGGCTCAGCGCGGGACCACCTGTCCCTTCTCGTGGGACTTCATCGGGCGAGTGGGCGCACGGTGATCGCCCCTCATCCCCGTCAGGCGCCTGAGCATCCGTTTCCCGCGCCGGTTGACGACGTCGCCGCGATTATGGCCGCCATCGCACCCCGTTACGGCAGGGTTCATCTATCCGGTGACAGTGCAGGCGCCCACCTTGCCATCCATGCGGCGCTGCGCGGGGCCTCGCTCATCAGCCTGATCCTGGCCTATGGGTGCCTGCGGCGCGTGTTCGACACGCCATCCCACAAGCGCTTCGGCGACGGGACGGTGGGGCTCTCCACCAACCGCATGCGCGCGTTTTGGGACTGGTTCGACCCTGAAGGCGCCAGCGACCTGACACGGGCTGACCTTTCGTCGCTTCCCCCTGCGCAACTCCATGCCGCCAACGTGGATGTGCTGCGAGACGACACCTTGTGGCTTGACCAGACGCTCTACGGTTTGGGCCGAAGTGCTGAGCTTCACATGTGGCCGGGTATGTCCCACGGATTCCTGCACTACTCCGAAGAACTCACCACCGCACAGAGGGCTTTTCAGACCATGGCCGCGTTCATGGACCAGTTGGACGCATACTAAGCGCCCTGCATCAGCCGGGCGCGCGGACGGTTTGTGCGGGCGGGGAGTTTCCGTGAACTTGAAGCCACGCCTGCCGCGCCTTTCCGGTCGGTGAAGATGCGCGTGCGGTGAAGTTGCGGCTGGCGCTGGCCGTCGCGGTGGGGCATGCCAACTTGCGTAATCCAAAGCGTCGCCGGGGCCGGGTGGGACAGGCCGCAGCTTTCGCCGCGCAACGGGAATGAGGGAGCGCCACCATGGGCCTCGGCCAGTGCCACAATTTTCACGACTTTCGCGCCCTTGCGAAACGCAGGCTCCCCTCTCCCATTTTCAATTACATTGATGGCGCAGCCGACGACGAGGTCACCTACAAGCGCAACACGGCAAGCTTTGAGCGGTGCGACCTCGTCCCCAACATTTTAAAGGGCGTGGAGGACATCGACATGTCCGTCACGGTCCTGGGTCAGAAACTCGCCCTTCCCATCTCCTGCTCGCCGACGGCGCTTCAACGGCTCTTTCATCATGATGGCGAGCGGGCAGTGGCCGCCGCAGCTTCCAAGTTCGGCACCATGTTCGGCGTGTCCTCCCTTGGAACGGTGAGCCTTGAGGAGCTGCGCAAGCAATACTCCACCCCCCAGGCCTACCAGTTCTACTTTCATAAGGATCGCGGCCTTAACCAGGCTATGCTGGAGCGTGCCAAGGGCGCCGGCGTCGACGTTTTGATGCTCACGGTGGACACCATCACCGGCGGCAATCGCGAGCGTGACCTGCGCACAGGCTTCTCCATCCCGCTGAAGCTGACGCCGGCGGGCATGGCGCAGTTCGTCCTGAAGCCCAAATGGGCCATCGATTACCTGACCCATGAAAAGTTCACGCTCCCCCAGCTTGACGAGCATGTGGACATGGGTGGCGCCACAATCTCCGTGGGCAAATATTTTTCCGAGATGCTCGACCAGTCCATGAATTGGGACGATGTGGCCAAAATGGTCGAATTTTGGGACGGCCAGTTCTGCCTGAAGGGCGTTATGTCGGTTGAAGATGCCCGCAAGGCGGCGGACATCGGTTGCACCGGCATCATCATCTCCAACCACGGCGGCCGGCAGCTGGACGGCTCACGCTCCTCCTTCGACCAGCTGGAGGATATTGTTGCCGCGGTGGGCGACCGCATCGACGTCATCATGGACAGC
>JBCDFB010000100.1:0-8754 GCA_039178655.1 Pseudomonadota bacterium
CCAAGGAGAGCGTCCTGATCATCGCCGCCCATCAGAACGTCGTTGCCGCCGTCACCCATCAACAGGTCGTCGCCGAAGCCGCCGCGGACGACGTCGTCGCCGGCCCCGCCTGAAAGGCTGTCGCCGCCCTCGCCTCCGTCAATGTCGTCGGCATCAGCCCCGCCGTTCAGCGTATCGGCCCCGTCGCCGCCAGAAATTGTGTCGTCGCCGGCCCCGCCGTCGGCATAGTCGCCCGCGCCCCCGCCTTCGATCAGATCGTCACCGCCCTCGCCAAAGAGCACGTCATAGCCTTCGCCGCCGCGCAACGTATCGTTTTCGGTGCCGCCAAACAGCCTGTCTTCCCCAGTGCCGCCATCCAGAAAGTCCCTGCCGCCGTCACCCTTCAGGCTGTCATTGCCAGCTTCGCCAAAAAGCCGATCGTTGTGATCGCCCCCTTCCAGGGTGTCGTGCCCCTCACCGCCATAAAGAAGGTCCTCGCCGCGGTCGCCGAAAACAAAGTCATTGCCGGACCCGGCAAACACCAAGTCATCCCCATACCCGGCGTGGACGCTGTCATGCCAAGCACCGGCATAAACGGTGTCATTGCCCGAAAGCGCGTTGATCACATCGCTGCCGCTGGTCCCCACAAGATTATCGTCAAAAATCGACCCATTGATTTTTGCGTAAAGAAAAACACACGGCCAGACCGGGACAAGACCCGGGAGAATATTCACAGTGTTCGATTGGGATCCAAAACTGAGCATTGCAGAAAGCCGTTTGCGAATTCATGTTCAATTCATCTGGCGACAATCGCCCGCGGCCGCTGTGTTGCCAGTCACGTTATGGCGCAGCCGCCTCGTTTGCGCCGGCTCATCACGCGCCCCATATCCAATCGAGAATTTTCGGAAACGGTGAGTATGAGTGAACTCAAATGGCACGGGACGACCATCGTCACCGTGCGCAAGGGCGGCAAAGTCGTCGTCGCCGGTGACGGGCAGGTCTCCATGGGCCAAACAGTCATCAAGTCTGGCGCGCGCAAAGTCCGCACAATCGGCAAAGGCAACGTGGTGGCCGGTTTCGCCGGCGCCACCGCCGATGCCTTCACATTGCTTGAGCGGCTTGAAGCAAAGCTTGAGGCGCATTCGGGCCAACTGATGCGCGCCGCAGTGGAGCTCGCCAAGGACTGGCGGACGGACCGCTATCTGCGCCACTTGGAGGCCATGATGATCGTCGCCGACAAGGACGAAACCCTCGTCATCACCGGCAATGGTGACGTGCTCCAGCCCGAAGACGGCATCACCGCCATCGGCTCAGGGGGCATGTACGCCCTGTCCGCCGCGCGCGCCCTTGCCGACACGGACATGGACGCAGAGGCCGTGGCCCGCCGCGCCATGAAGATCGCCGCCGACATCTGTGTCTACACCAACGAAAACCTGATCGTGGAAACGCTGGACGCGGCCTAACTCCCCAGCGCACCGCAACGGATCGGACGGCTGCGGCGTGCCGCTTGGGCGCCGGGCCGGGCCAGAGGATATCTGATGACCAACTTTTCCCCCCGCGAGATCGTCTCCGAGCTTGACCGCTACATCATCGGCCAAAAGGACGCCAAACGCGCTGTCGCCATCGCGCTGCGCAACCGCTGGCGCCGCCAGCAGCTGCCGGAAGACCTGCGCGAAGAGGTGATGCCCAAAAACATCCTGATGATCGGCCCCACGGGCGTCGGCAAAACGGAAATCTCCCGGCGCCTGGCAAAGCTTGCCAACGCCCCGTTCATCAAGGTGGAGGCGACCAAGTTCACCGAAGTGGGCTACGTCGGCCGCGACGTGGAGCAGATTGTGCGCGACCTGGTGGAGATCGGCATCGCCGAAGTGCGCGAGCGCCGGCGCAAGGAGGTCCGCGCCACTGCCCATCTTGCCGCAGAAGGCCGCGTGCTCGACGCGCTCGTGGGCAAGAACGCCTCGCCGGCAACGCGCGAAAGCTTCGCAAAGCGCTTGCGCACCGGTGAGCTTGACCAGCGCGAGATCGAAGTGGAGATCACCGCAACGCCGCAAATGCCGAACTTCGAACTGCCGGGGATGCCCGGCGCCAACATCGGCATGGTGAACCTTGGCGAAATGTTCGGCAAAGCGTTCGGCGGCCAAAAGAAGATGCACCGCACCTCGGTCCGCGACTCCTACGAAATCCTGGTCAACGAAGAGAGCGACAAGCTCATCGACAGCGAGAAGCTCACCCAGGAAGCCCTCCGCCAAGTGGAAAACAACGGCATCGTCTTCCTGGACGAGATCGACAAGATCACCGTGCGCTCAGACCGGGTGGGGGGCGACGTCTCGCGCGAGGGTGTGCAGCGCGACCTGCTGCCCTTGGTTGAAGGCACCACCGTCGCCACCAAGCACGGCCAGGTGAAGACCGACCACATCCTGTTCATCGCATCCGGCGCCTTCCACGTGTCCAAACCGTCGGACCTTCTGCCGGAACTTCAGGGCCGCCTGCCCATCCGCGTGGAGCTACAGCCCCTCACGCGCGAGGATTTTCGCCGCATCCTGACGGAGACGGAGGCAAGCCTCATCCGCCAGTCCTCCGCCCTCATGAACACCGAAGGCGTCACGCTGGACTTCACCGAGGACGGGATCGACGCCCTCGCCGAAGTGGCGGTGGACATCAACAGCACGGTGGAAAACATCGGCGCCAGGCGCCTGCAAACGGTGATGGAGCGCGTGCTTGACGACGTATCGTTCTCCGCCACCGACCGCGCAGGCGAAACCCTGACCATCGACGGCGAATACGTGCGCGCCGCCGTGATGGAGATCGCCAAAAACGCGGATCTGTCCCGCTTCATCCTTTAGTGCATACGGGCAGGCGTTGTGAGACGCCGGCCCGACCACCATACTTCAGCCGCGCTTTTGTCGCATTTGGAGTGTGCCTGATGCCTGCTGGGAAGAAGTACTCAAAGACGGTTATCATCAAAGTGACGCCGGGCGCCGATGTCCCCGATTCGTCCATCGACGACACTGCAAGCGATTTGCAGCGCAAAACGAAAGCCGACGCTGTCATCCACATAGACGATACGAACCGTTTGGCGCAGGAAGACCTGTCGGGCGCCCGCGTCTACCTTCACGGGCACAACGGTTACATGACGAACGAGTTTGGCGGCCGTGAGCCGAAGGCGGTCGCGAAGGCCATACAGGCGGCCAACATCGGCGATGCGAAGCTGATCAGCATCACCGGATGCAACGCGGCGCGCGGCCCCTATGTGCGCGGCAACGCCAACGCGCTGAAGAAGGAAATGCGGCAAAAGACGGAAGCGGCGCTGATGCAAAGGCTATTGGGGAACGACCCCGGCCCTGCGCAGTCCGACCAGTATCCGGGCGTGAACCAGGACAATTACGCTGAAGCGATCAGCCACGATCCACGTTTGGTGGACACCACAAAACCAGCAATCACTTTGGCGCGCGGCAGCACCGCCCATGTCTTGCACAAGGCGCTGATGGACGATGGCATCAGCGTGGATATCCATGCGCGGCTTTACGTTGCCAGCATCGAACGCGACGGGCGCAAGGATACGATGTCAAAGTCCTTTATGGCCGTCGATCCCGAACTGGGTACCGAGCGGCTGACGTATCTTTGGATGTCGAAAGCGGAAAAGTCGAAGATCAAGATTTCCGAGAACGTCGGCGCCGCGGGGGACGAGCTTTCGCAGACCTTTGAGTACGTGGATTACCCGGTCAAATCGGAACACGATGATGGGCCGGACGGTAGCGGCGCCGATGACGGTGCGGCGACCACCCCCAACGGTGATTGATCAGCCGAACTTCGGTGCGCCGCCCAGCAGGATCGGGACTAGCGCGACGATGAGGAACACACCGAGCCAGTGCACACCGTCAATTATCGTGAGGTCCCACCCATAATCCTGATAGCGGTGGTTCACCGCCATGGGGGCGAATGCGAAGGCGGCCCAAGCCAAAACCGCGACGCCGACGGCGGACGGCACGCTGTTGGTGATGCCGAGTGTGGCCAGGAACGCACCCATCCCGTAACTGATCAGAACCGTAAAGACCGCGCCGATGATGAAGATGCTGGGCTTCATCTTCGCATCTTCGGGTGCGGTTCGGGTGGCGCGCATCCAAGGCTTTGCAAGCACCGTGTAGTATAACGCGCCGAATATGAACGCGCCCAGTGCGCCCAAAAGCGTCGCAATCCAGCCGGGCTGCGTCATGATCCGCGCCCCTTAAACGCATCGTCCACCGGGACCTGAAGGGCCGTGGCAAGGGCGTTCGTCTCACTCGCCATCCCAACGATGGCGAAAAGCTCGGCCAGCATCGCGTTATCCATCCCCTTGGCCCGCGCCGCTGCGGTGTGGGAATGGATGCAATAGGGGCAGCCGTTGGCGGCGGAAACGGCAATGTAAATCATCTCCTTCGTCACGGGGTCGATCGCCCCCGGACCCATCACCTCTTTTACGCTTGCCCACGTGCGCGCCAGGCCGGCCGGGTCGTTGGCAAGGACGCGCCAGAAATTATTGATGAAATCCGTCTGGCGCGTCGTGCGAATATCGGCAAACACCGCCGCCACCTCCGGGGAGGCGGCCTCGTCAGACACGGGCGGGAGGAGCGACCCGACGCTCACCGGGAAACGGTGATGGCCGCGCCGTCAGACGTTGCCCCGTTGAACGTTTGGGGGTTGGTCGCCACCAGCGAGGCCACAGGCACAGCGCCCTCGCCCCCTTTCAGCGTCACAGTCTTGCCGCTCAAGTCCCAGGCGCTGATTGAGGCGAGCTGCGGCCCATTGCAATTTCGCGTGGAGGCGCGATAGCCCCCCGTCCACGTGGTGAGAGACATGAAGAGCTGACACGTCTCCCCGCCCGACGTGAGCGCCCAACCGCCAAGCAAATCGGTCCGCCCGATTTCCAGCGCCTGGCTCTCAGGCGGCACGGTCGCGGCCACCTGCTCAGGTTCCGGCAGCGCCTCTTCCGCCACGGGCGCCGGCGTCTCCACCGTCGGCGGCGGCAATTCGGCAGTGCGCACCGGCGCAGTCTGTGCCGCCGGCAAGGCCGCAGGCCGCGTTCGGCTCCCCAAACAGCCTGCCATCACCAGGCAAAGCGCGAGCACTGCACCCTTTGTGATAATATTCATCGCCCGCTCCCCCGCCCCTCCGGACTGTGGATAACACTATTATTCACGAGGTCATATTTCCCGGCGGTTAACCCATGGCATGGGCCTGGGCCGGCCTTCCTTCGCACCCGCGGTATGCCTGGCAGCGCGTGCCAAAACCTTCCGCAAGCCGGGCGCTCTCCCCGGCGCACGCCTTCGCGCATGTTGTCCCTGCGGTCAACTGCGGCCAAAAACGCACCAGACATCACACGGTCACCTTCCGATGAACGTTGCCGGCCTTTTCCAACACCAAGTCCGGCGGGCGGTGGCCATCCAGCATGGTGCGCACATTCACAATAACGCGGTTGCCCATATCGATCCGCGATTCGATTGTCGCTGAACTCATGTGCGGCAACAGCAGCACCTTTCCCGCGCGCTGCAAATCAATGAGCCGCCCATCCACCTCCGGCTCCCTGCCGAACACGTCGAGCGCTGCGCCGGCAACACCGCCGTCCTCCAACAGGTCGATGAGCGCTTCCTCGTCAATGATGTCGCCGCGCGCGGTGTTCACCAGCATGGCGTGTGGCTGCAACAGCTTCAGCCGCCGCGCTGATAAAAGGTGATAGGTGGCCGGCGTTTGCGGGCAATGGATGGTGACGATGTCCATGTTCGCCAGCATCTGATCCAGGCTCGGCCAATAGGTGGCTTGCAGCGGCTCGGCAATCGTGGGCGCGGCCGGATTGCGGTTGTGGTAGTGGATCGCCATGCCGAACGCGCGGGCACGGCGGGCCACTGCGGCACCCACGCGCCCCATCCCCACAATGCCGAGGCGCTTGCCGCTCACCTTGCGTCCCAGCATCCAGGTGGGTGACCAGCCGGCGAAGCGGTGCTCCTCAACAATCCGCGCGCCCTCAACCAGCCGGCGCGGCAAGGCGAGCATCATGGCCATGGTCATGTCGGCCGTGTCGTCGTTAAGGACACCGGGCGTGTTGGTCACCATGATCTTGCGCCGCTCAGCGGTCTCCAGATGAATGTTGTCAACGCCGTTGCCGAAATTCGCGATCAACTGAAAGCTGTCGCTGGCCTGCTCCAGCACCGCAGCGCCAATGTCGTCGGTAATGGTGGGCACCAGCACATGGGCGTGACGCACCGCGGAGACGAGCTCCGCCTGCGACAACGGTCTGTCCGTGTCATTCAAGCGCACGTTGAAGAGCTGGCGCATGCGCGCCTCCACCGGCTCCGGCAACTTGCGCGTGACGATGACGAGTTCGTCCATGGCTCGGTCCTCGAAGGCCGTGTTGCTCGCAAATCGCTAACCTTGACGCAACCCGCAATCGGTCATGATCGCGCTGGTTCAGGGAAGCGGAGCGATCTCAATGGCTTTTCGCCGCAGGTTAAGCATAGCTGCATGGGCGCTATTCGCGCCGGTCCTTGCCCATGCGGCAGAGCCCATCGCCATGGGCTCCAGCGGGCGGCCGCTTCCCCGTTTCGTCAGCCTCTCCTCGTCCGAGGTCAACGTGCGCGTGGGTCCGAGCTTCGAACACCGCGTGAAGTGGACCTTCGTGAAAGCTGGCCTTCCGGTAGAGATTGTGCGCGAGTTCGGCAATTGGCGCAGAGTGCGGGATGCGGACGGAGAAGAGGGGTGGGTGCACCATTCCCTTCTGTCGGGCCGGCGAACCGCCCTCATTGCCCCATGGAATGCTGATGGCCCGGTGCCCCTGCGCGACCGTGCAGGGGACAGCGCCAAAGTCACCGCCTACCTTGAACCGTTCGTCCTTATCGAGGTGGACAAGTGCGATGGCACCTGGTGCGAAGTGTCCGGCACCGGCTGGCGCGGCCACGTGCAACAGTCAGCCCTGTGGGGCGTTTATCCGGCTGAAAGTGTGCGATAAGCCCGCGGGCTTGAACGAAAAAAGCCCCCGACAGCGAAGCGGGGGCTATTGCTGAGCGCAGACGTTTTGACGCTGTGCTGGAGCTTACGCTCCGCCCCGGGGCCTCACGCGCACAACCACATCCACCCGCGAAATTTCCATCCCTTCCGGCGCCTCAGGCACGCGGGTGAGATGCAGCGTGTCACGCGGAATGTCGGTGACTGCACCGCTGGACTCGTCGAAGAAGTGGTGGTGATCGTCAGTGTTGGTGTCGAAATAGGTCTTCGTCCCATCCACTGCGATCTCGCGCAGGAGACCCACCTCGGTGAACTGATGGAGCGTGTTGTACACGGTCGCCAACGACACCGGCACGCGCGCGCCCACCGCCTCTTCGTGCAGTCCCTCTGCGGAAATGTGGCGATGGCCGCGGGAGAACAGGAGATCACCCAACGCAACGCGCTGGCGTGTCGGTCGCAGGCCTGCAGACTTCAACATATCGCGCACATCAAACGACGTCGCACGCGCGTCCTTCGCGCCATCGGCCGTTTCGCGCGTGAAGAATACTGCCATCGACCTGTCTCTCCCCAGAGTGCGCGCGCAATCCCATCTGCGCCCGACGCCCCATTGATATAGCCTTAGATCTGCCGGGGATCAACACAAGGCGACACCTGTCATCGTCAGTGTGCTTGTCAGAAGCCCTTAAAACTTCATAACAGGGCGTGGGCGCGATCCGGCCGCCGGCGCAGCTGCCACATTCACCACTTTCTGGAAAGCGCACCTGCTGGGTATGACGACACTCACTTTCACGCCGCAGTCACAATATGACTTTGAAGAGTTGTTGGCATGCGGCCGGGGGGAACTCTTTGGTCCCGGCAACGCGCAACTGCCGCTGCCGCCGATGCTCATGTTCGACCGCATCAGCCATATCAGCGCCGATGGCGGTGAGAACGGCAAAGGCGCCGTGCGCGCAGAGCTCGACGTGCGGGAGGATCTTTGGTTCTTTGCCTGCCACTTCCGCAACGATCCGGTGATGCCGGGCTGCCTGGGGCTCGACGCCCTGTGGCAAATGCTCGGCTTCTTCCTGGGCTGGCTCGGCGCCCCCGGCCGCGGCCGGGCCCTCTCCGTGGGCGCCATGAAGTTCAGCGGTCAGGTCCTGCCCAGCGTCAAGAAAGTGGAGTACGGCGTCGATCTGAAGCGCGTCATGCGCTCCAAACTCACCCTCGGCATCGGGAACGGGTGGTTGAAGGCTGACGGCGAGGCCATCTACAACGCGGAAGATCTCAAGGTCGGTCTGTTCCTGGACAACGCGGCAGCCACCTGATCGTCCACGAAGGAGCTTTCCATGAAACGGGTCGTTGTGACCGGCATGGGCATCGTCTCGCCGCTGGGCGCCGGCGCCCAGGAGGTCACCGCATCGCTGCACGAAGGCCGCTCTGGCATCGTGCGCGCCGACACCTACGCTGAGCTTGGCTTCCGCTGCCAGGTCCACGGCGCGCCGTCGCTCGACCCTGCCGAAGCGGTGGACCGGCGTGCCATGCGCTTCCACGGCGGCGGAACGGCGTGGAACCACGTGGCGATGGATCAGGCAGTGCGCGACGCGGGCCTAGAGCCCCACGAAGTGAGCCACGAGCGCACAGGCATGGTGATGGGCTCCGGCGGCCCGTCAACCCGCGCCATTGTGGAAGCTGCCGATACCGCGCGCCAGAAAAGCCCCAAGCGCATCGGCCCCTTCGCCGTCCCCAAAGCCATGAGTTCGACCGCTTCGGCGACCCTTGCCACGCACTTTAAGATCAAAGGCCTCAACTATTCCATCTCCG
>JBCDFB010000101.1:0-8747 GCA_039178655.1 Pseudomonadota bacterium
GCCAACTGTTTGGCACGCTCGCCAAGCTTTGGGAAAAGTGTGCGCACCTCATCGAGACGATTGCGGACATCGGCCGCGCTTGAGGCAAGATGGGCACCCGCGGTAAAGTTCTCGTCGACCGTCATGTCGGGAAAGAGCTTGCGGCCTTCCGGGGACAGCGCGATGCCAAGGCCCGCCCGGCGTTCGGCTGGCAGCTTGGTGATGTCGATCCCGTCAAAGGTGATGGCGCCGCTGCGAACCGGAACAAGCCCGGCGATGGCCGTCATCAGTGACGTTTTGCCGGCGCCGTTGGGGCCGACGATTGCCACAAAATCCCCAGGAGCAACGCTGATGGAGACATCCCACACAGCGGTGACCCCACCATGGGCGACCTGAACTCGATCAAGCTCAAGAAGCATGGGCGGCCTTGCCAAAGTAAGCTTCCACCACCGCGTCGCGGGTGAGGACTTCTGCCGGGTCATTGCCTTCGGCAATTACCTGCCCCTGCCGCAGGACAATCAGCCGGTCCGACAGCGCGACCACCGCCCGCATCAGGTGCTCGACGAGGATGATGGTGATGCCGCGGTCCCGGATCGCTCGGATGCGAACGATGGTCTCATCCACCTCGCTGGGCCTCAACCCGGCCATGACTTCATCCAAGAGCAGCAACGTTGGCCGGCATGCCAGAGCACGGGCCACCTCAAGCGCCTTCCGGTCTGCGATGGTCAATGTGTCGGCCACGCGCGAGGCCAGCGGCTCAAGCTCCAGAAACGCCAGCACCTCCTCGGCAATGGTGCGGGCCTCGGCCAACGTGCGCGTGCCGCCGAGAAGGCCGGCGATGATGATGTTGTCCTTCACGCTCACCTCGGGAAAGGGCTGTACGATCTGGAATGTTCGCACGAGCCCCATGCGGGCAAGCTCGGCCGGCCGGCGCTTTGTCACATCAGCTCCGTTTAAACGGACCGAGCCCGCGTCGGGGGTGAGAAAGCCCGACACCATGGCGAACATTGTCGTTTTGCCGGACCCGTTGGGGCCGATCACACCGAGGATCTCTCCGGGCGTCACCGTCAGGGAAACATCGTCCACGGCGGTCAGCCCACCAAAGCGTTTGGTGAGGTGCGCCACTTCAAGGACTGGGCTGACAGCACTTGTCATGACCCGGTCCCGTCTTTGCGCTTGCGGCCGAGTGCTTTGTAGCAGTCCTCCAAAAAGCCCGCGGCGCCGCGCGGCAACAGGAGGATGAAGACGATCAGGAGTAGGCCGTAGATCACGAGGAACACGGCATCTGCGACGCCGCCAAATAGGGCGCGCAAAAGATCCTTCGTGGGGCGCAGCGCGAAGGCGCCGATGATGGGGCCGATCAGGCTGAAGCGACCGCCGAGGACCGGGACCAGCAAGAAATCGAAGTTGAGCGCGAGGCCGAAGACCTGTTTGGGGTCGATGAATGTGGTGAACTGCGCGTAGAAGGCGCCGCAAACACCTGCAATGGCACCGCATATGGCAAGTGCTTGGATCCGGACACGGGAGACCTCGATGCCGAGCGCGGCAGCCGCATCAGGATTGTTGCGCGCCGCTGTGAGGAGGTACCCGAAGCGCCCGCGCATGATCGCGTAAGCCACCAACGTTGCAAGCACAAACAGGCCGATCGCGATGAGGAGGTACGCGCGTCGGTCGATGAACTGCATCGTCCAAAAATCGTCGGTGATGACTGTGATGTAAATCCCGGTGGCTCGCCCGGCGAAATCCCAGTTGAGGAGCACAACGAGAAATATTTGCGACACTGCAACGGTGAAAAGGCCGAAATAATCTTCACGAAGGCCAAAACGGAGCGTGATGACGCCGACGAGGGCCGCAACGCCCGCGCCCGCCCCACCGGCTGCAATCATCCCAAGCCAAGGGCTTATGCCAAACTTTGTGAACAGCAAGGCACCCGTATAGGCGCCGACGCCGAAGAAGCTGATGTAGCCGATCAGCAAAAGCCCCGTCAGACCTGAGCCGATCACCCAACCGATCCCCATGATCGCAAAGACGACTGTGATGATGAGAATGTTGAGGGAGTAGGCCGACTCCAGAAAAAGACCGGCCGGCACCATCAAGGCCGCAATGATCAGACACGCGACCAGCTGGACGTTGAGCCAGTCGGGCAGTTTCGGTCCCGGCCGTGAAGCGTCGGGGGTCATTGGGAGCGCCCACCGAACAAGCCGCGGGGCATGACAAGCAAAATCGCGACGAAGATCGAAAGGCTGATGAGTTGGCGCAAGGACGATCCAAGCAGAAGCCCGCCGACGCCCTCCACCGTCCCAATGATCAAGCCGCCGATGAGCGCCCCTGGAAAATTCCCCATGGTGCCAAGGACGACGATGACGAATGAGGGGAGCAGGAAGAGGTCAACGCCAATGGTCGGGTTCATGGGGAAGATCGGCGCCATCAACACGCCGGCCAGAGCCGCAAGCGCCGCGCCGGCGCCGAAGGTGATGAGTTGCGCGCGCCGCACGTTGATGCCGCACAGCCGAGCGCTTGCCGGGTCTTGGGCGGCGGCACGTACGGCAATGCCGAACCGTGTTTTGTTGAGCCCCCACCAGAAGGCGCCCGCGACGACCATGGCCGTCAGGAAGGCAATCGCACGAGTGTAGGTGAGCCGCACCGGCCCCAGCTCAACCGCGTCCCGCGCCCAGGACAGCGGCACAACGCGATTGTTGGCCCCCCAAATGAGCTGCACCATGCCGATGATGACGAACGAGATGCCGATGGTGATCAGCATCTGATTGATTTGCGGATGATCGAGCGCCGGCAAAATCGAAAGACGAAAGATGCCGGCTGCCAAAATGAAGACGACCGCAACAACAAACGGTGCCGTGGCGTAAGGGTCGAGCCCCAGCATGGATGTTGTGAGGGTCAGATAAAGGCCGAGCGTGATGAACTCTCCGTGGGCAAAATTGACCACTTTCATCACGCCGTAGATCACGGTGAGGCCCGCCGCCATGATGGCGTAAACGCCGCCTTGCATAAGACCAAGCACCGCTGCTTGCAGTAAGATGTCCGCGTTCATCCGCTCGGCCCCAGGTTTAAGCGCGGTCGGCCCAGCCGGGCACCGGCCATAGCGCTTCTGTCGCCGACATGCCTTCCGGCCAAATCACCGAAGCTGTGCCGTCTTTGATCTGCGCGGCCACGTTGGTGGAGTTTTTCATCATCCCGTTGGAGTCAAAGCCCACCCGCTCGTACATGAACATTGCCGGCCCTTCGGTAAGGTCGAGGTTGGCAAGCCCATCGCGGATGGCGGTCGGATCGGTGGATGCGGCCGCTTCAATCCCGGCTGCAAAGATCCAAACACCGGCATAGGTGGTGTTGGCGTTGCCCAGCATGTCAACGCCTGCGCGCTCGCGGAACCGGGCGTTAAGCTCGGCCGCGCCGGGGCGGTTGATGCCCGGGAACCAGTCGTTGACGCAGATGAGTTCCTCGGCAATCGGTCCAAGGTTCTTGTGGGTGACGGAGTTGGAGTAACCGCCGCCAACGCCGACCCAACCGTTCTTCGGCCAATAGTCGAGTTCTTTGAGCTGCTGGAAGAGGAGCGTAATGGACGCTGGCTCGCCAGCGGCGAAGACCACATCCGGATCGGCCGCCTTCACCCGCAAGATCACATCTTCCAGCGTGGTGGGGCTTTGCGGGTGGGCCACATCATCAAGCACCGTGAAGCCTTTTTCAGGCAAGATCCGCTCGAACTGGGTGCCGACCACGTTGCCGAAGAAATCGTCCACGCGGATGACGCAGCAGGTGGAGGAGCTGACGCCGCCTTTCCCATCAAGCACGCTCACCACATCGGCGGCGTCGATGGCGAACTGGGACACGTGCGGAACGGTTTTGAACGTGTAAGTGAGCCCGCGTGAGGTGATCTCGTCAGACAGGGCATTGGGCACCAGGTACGGGATTCTGGCGCGCTCGGCGATGACGGTGCCGGCGATGGCCACCCCTGAGGAATAGGGGCCGATGAGGCCGACGACGCCTTCCGCGATCAGCCGCTCGGTTTCCGTGTTCGCCTCCGCCACCTCGGTCTGGTAGCTGCCGTAGACCGGCTCAATCATCGCCCCGCCAAGGCTCTTGATACCGCCGGCAGCATTGATGTCCTCCACAGCCATATCGGTGGCTTCTTTTTGAAGTTGGCCGGCTTCTGCGAACGGCCCTGTGAGCGGCAAAACGAAGCCCACTTTGATTGGCGCCGGTTGGGCCCGCAGGTGCATGGGCATCGCGATAGTGCTGGCGCCTGCTGCAAGGCCAGCAACGACTGTACGGCGTGTTGGATTTACGAGTTTAGCCATCAGAACGTCCTTTCGTTTCTGTTGAGGGCTGAGAGTTGGCGACGGCGTCGCGGGTCCCGGCGATGCTGCCGGGCGTGCCGACCATGGGGCCGATGGGGGTGGCCTGGGCGCGGTCGGTCATGGCGCGGTAGAACGGCATCAGCCGTTCAGCATGGGCGTGGATGCGGGCGAAGGTTTCGGCGTGCCCGTCCATGGAGGCACGGACTTCAGCCTTGAGCGCCGCCTCATCTACGGTGAGGACCTGGCCGTTCTCGACCACGATCTGCCCGGCCACCATTGTGAGGACCACCGAGGATCCGTTCTCGCAGTAGACGAGCTGCCGGTGCATGTCGTTGAGCGGTGTGAATGCGATGGTGTCGAGATCGATCATGATAAGATCGGCATCGAAACCGGGGGAAATCTGCCCGATGCGGTCTTCCTGACGCATCGAGCGCGCGCCACTTTTAATGACGCAGTCGAGCACCTCGGGCGCTTTGGGCCAGCGCGTCCAATCGGCCATGGCGCCGCGCTGAACGAGGGCGGCGAACTTCGCCGCACTCCAAACGTTGGCGCTGTCGTCCACCGCCGCCTCGTCGGTGCCAATGGCGATGGGGATGCCTGCATCGCGTAGCGCACGAAACGGCATAACGCCGGAGCCAATCTTCAGATTGCTGATGGGGTTGTGGGCGACGCAGGAGCCCGCCTCGGCAAGAAGGGCGATGTCATCTTCGTCAATCCAGATGGCGTGGATCACGAGCTTGCGCTCATCCAGCGCCCCTAGCTCGTGTACATAACGGATCAGAGAGCCGCCGAATTTCTCTTGCCCCAACACCCGCTGCAGGCGGGTCTCCAAGATGTGAATGTTGAATGGCAAGTCATACTGGCGGGAAAGCTCCGTCAGCGATTGCAAATAGCTGGGCGTGACCCGTTGCGGCGCCGAGCAGGACACCGAACACCGTAACCGGCCATCGTCCGCTCCATGCCAACGGCTCAGGAAATCTTGATAGATCCCCATGAGTTCCGGTTCGCTCTGGAGCGGCGCTGCCCGCATCTCGGCCTTCACAGCGTCCGGCAGCAGGTCTTCCAGGAACGGGAATTTCTCGTATTCGGCGACATTGGGCTGATCGAGCGCGACGGTGGCGCGCATCCCGGCGTCGCGGTAGGCGGCCATCACCGCGTCGATGGTCTCTGTGGTGGGAACGGGATTGAAGAAGGCATCGTCGTGGACGCTGGTGATGCCGAGCTTCAGCATCTCCACCGCGCCAAGCTGGGTGCGCAGGTAATTGATCCGCGCGCTCTCCGGCGTGTCGCCCATGGGGGGCACCTCGTAGAGCATGAAGATCTCTAGCGGCGCATCGTCCATTGCGCCCTTCAACAGGTTGGCCGGAGAATGAAGGTGCGCGTTCACGAGGCCGGGCATCACAAGCTTGCCCCGCCCATCAATGACGCGCACACCCGGCCCATCCGGCACGGGAACGCTCTGACCCACCGCCTTGATGGTCCGCCCCTCGACCAAAACGTCCGCGCCGTCCAACTCGCGGCGCTTCTCGTCGAAGGTCAAAACTTTGGCGTTCTGGATGAGGGTCGGCATGGTCACACATTGTCGGAAAGGTTGAGGGTGGCGCGGGTGCGCGGGTCGAGAGCGTCGCGCACGCTGTCGCCCACGAGGTTGCAGGCGATGACGAGGAGCGTCAGCCCAAGGCCCGGCACCACGGAGACGTGCGGCGCGACGAAGAGAACGCTCCGCCCCTCGCTCACCATCACGCCCCATTCGGCAATCGGCGGCTGAACCCCAAGCCCCAAAAACGAGAGGCCAGCGGCAGTGATCACGATCGAGCCGAGTACGGTGCAGGAGTAGACGATGGTGGGCGGGGCGACGTTGGGCAGGATCTCGACGAACAAGATCTTCCACACCGGCGTCCCGCTCACCCGCAGGGCCTCCACGTAGGGAAGGACCACTTCGTGGGCGGCGGCCTGATGCACAACGCGGACGGCGTAGGGCAACAGGACGAGCACCAGTGCCGTCAGCAGGTTGAGCGTTCCAGGGCCCAAGAATGCGGCGACGAGGATTGCAAGCAGCGCCATCGGAAACGCGAACAAGACGTCCATCAGCCGCAGAATGACTGCGCCAGCCGGCCGGACCCACGCCGCCACAAGTCCGAGGGGGACAGCGATAAGCGCAGCCACAACCACCGGCGCAAGACCGGTCAGAATGGTGAGCCCGCCGCCATAGAGCATGCGTGACAGAACATCCCGGCCCTGGTGGTCGAGCCCCAAAAGATGTCCCTCGGTGCCCGGCCCCATCAGACGCAGCGCCGGGTTGGCTTCGTTGGGTCCATAGGGGGCAATGGGGGGTGCAAGGGCTGCACTGCCGACGATGAGGGCGAGAAGGCCGAGACCGAGGACGGCGCTTTTGTCGGACAGCAGCGATCTAAAGATGCCGCGGGATCGCCGCGCGTCAAAACTGTTCGAAGAACCGGCATCCGCGCTTGGCAAGGTCATGCGCGTTTTCTCGGGTCCAGCGCATGGACGATGAGATCAGCAAGGAGGTTGCCGAATACAAAAACGATGGCCACCGCCAACACGCAGCCCTGCACCACCGGGTAGTCGCGATAGATGATGGCTTGGTAGAGTTGCAGCCCAATGCCGGGCCAGTTGAAGATAATTTCCGAGAAGATGACGCTGCCGAAAAGATAGCCGATCTGCAGGCCAGAAATCGTCACAAAAACCGGCAGGACGTTGCGCATCGCGTCAACCCGCACCAGGCGCCGGCGCGGCGTGCCGTGCGCCCGTGCTGCGAAGATGTACGGCGAGTTCATGATGTCGATGAAGGAACCGCGGGTCACACGTGCGACGACGGCCATCGAGGAGAGCGCGGTTGTGATGGTCGGCAAGACGAGATGATGGGCAACATCCAGCCAACCGCCCGGGTCGACCATGGAAACCATGCCAGTGCTTGGAAACAGGCCGAGCTGGTAACTAAAGGCGTAGAGTAGAACAATACCGATCCAAAACGGCGGAAGACTTGCGCAAACAAGCGTCACGATTGTAATCCCGCGGTCCCGCATCGACCGGTGGGCGCCGCCGGAAAGTGCGGCCAGCAACAAACCGCCGCCGGCCGCACCAACAAAGCTCGACGCCATCAGCAAAAGCGAGGCGCCGACCTTGTCGAGGATCACGTCGGACACGGGAACGCCAAGGGCGATGGATTGCCCAAGATCGCCGTGCAGAAGGTTCCAGAGCCAGTGGGCGTATTGCACAAGGATGGGGCGGTCGAGCCCCAGCTCAGCACGCAATGCCTCCACCCGCTCCTCGGTCGCGCCGAAGCCGAGGATTGTCCTGGCGACATCCCCCGGCGCGAGGTGCATCGCCACAAAGACGACGAACGTCACGCCGAGGAGAACCGGAACAATCGCCAACAGGCGGCCGAGGAGCATTTTTAGCATTCGTTACACGCGCAATACGTTTTCAATGAGCAGTTGCTCGACGCTTTACCCCACTACTCTTTAAAAACGCTGGTGTAATCGGCCCAGTGCTGCGGTGCGAGAACGAAACCTTTCACGTTGGGCCGCATCGCGTAGACCTGCATCGGCGTGTAGACCGGGATGAAGGCTGCATCTTCGGCAACAATATCTCTGACATGATGGAGGAGAGACACCATTTCTTCTTCGGTCGGCGCGCTGCGTGCTTTTGCAAGCAGCGCATCAATCTCCGGGTTGTCGTAGTAGCCGCTGTTGAACCCGCTGGGCGGCATGGCCGACGACGCAACCACCAGATCGAGCCAGAAGAAGCCCGTTTCGCCCCAAGACACCTGCATGCAGCACGTGCCCGGCCGAATGCCTTTGGCCAGCATGTCCCAGTAGGTGCCGTTGTCGAAGAGCTCGATCGTGGCGGTGATGCCGATGCGGGCGAGGTCCCGCTGGATCCACTCCGCATCGGCGCGGGTGTTGACGTCGCCGCCGCCGCCCATGGTCCAGTCAAGCCGCGTCTCGAAGCCGTCCGGGTATCCGGCTTCCGCCAAGAGGGCCTTGGCCGCTTCGGGATCATAGGGGTGGTCGCGGTAGTCCGGATCCCAGCCCGGGCCGCCGAAGTTCAAGATACCGTAGGCCGGTTGGGCCGTGCCCCGGCGCAGGAATTTGGCCATGCCTTCCCGGTCGATGGCCATGGCCATGGCGCGACGGACGCGCACGTCCTTGAGCGGCTCTTCGTTAAAGTTCAGCCAGATGGGGTAGACGGTGGCGACCGGCCCCTGCACCAGCGTCAGCCCCTGCGACTCAAGGTATTCAAGGGAATCGGGCGAAGGCGTTGCGATCATATCGATCTCGCCGGTCATGAGGCCGAGCTCCCGCGAGGAGGGGTGTGAGGGCGGGGTACGTCGGGTGCATCGCGTGGCCGAAGTCCTCCGCCGCGCGGAGGCCGAACCCGTCGCTCCCGGTTTTGGGCACCGAGAGTCCGCCCGTCGCGAGGATGACCGCC
>JBCDFB010000102.1:0-8733 GCA_039178655.1 Pseudomonadota bacterium
CGCAAAGATCGCTGCAGCCTGGGAGTGGGTGAAGTTCGTCACCGGCCCCGAGGGCCAGGATTTTGTCTCCAAAGCCACCGGATATCTGCCGACCAACCAGGGCGCACTCGCACCAGAACTCCTTGGCAACTACTACGAGGAGAACCCGTACTTCGCGACGCCGTCCAAGCAGTACGACCGCGCGGGCCCCTGGTCTGGCTATCCCGGCACGCAGTCGGAGCGGATCTGGCGTGAGCAGCGCGACATCATTCGCGCCGTCATGGAAGGCGCGCGGGAGCCTGAAGAGGCGGCTGACGACCTCGTCGATGTTGCTGAGCGGATGATGCAACGCTGACGGGTGTCGGGCGGCACCGGTCGCCGCCCGACCTTTCTTGCGGAGGCCGGCATGGCACAGCTTTCCCTCACGTCCATCGAAAAGTCCTACGGGTCAACGCAGGTGCTAAAGGGCGTTTCCCTCGACATTGCAGACGGGGAATTCGTCTCGTTGGTGGGTCAGTCCGGCTGCGGGAAGTCCACGCTCCTGCGCATAATTGCCGGTCTTGAGGCGCCCGATGGCGGCGAAGTCGTCATCGACGGCGTGCCGGTGAACGATCTGCCGCCAAAGGCGCGCAACATCGCAATGGTCTTCCAAGACTACGCGCTCTACCCGCACATGAGCGTTGCCGACAATCTCGCGATGCCGCTCATCATGGCGCGCCTTCCGCTTGGCGCACGCCTTCCATTGGTGCGGCACCTCAGCCCGAAACACCGGTCGGAGCGGCCGGTGATCCGCGCGGCGGTGGAGAAGGTCGCGAACCAGCTTCGCATCGAACACCTTTTGGATCGCCGGCCGGCCCAGCTTTCCGGCGGGCAGCGCCAGCGCGTCGCGCTTGGCCGCGCGCTGGTTCGCGATCCGAAGCTTTTCCTCATGGACGAGCCGCTCTCGAACCTTGACGCAAAGCTTCGCGTTCAAGTTCGCAAGGAAATCGCAGAACTTCACGCAACTTCGGGCCTGACTTTCATCTACGTAACTCACGATCAGACCGAGGCGATGACAATGTCGGATCGCGTCGCGCTGATGCAGGGCGGGACGTTCCTCCAAGTCGGCAGCCCAAACGCACTCTACACGGACCCGAAGAAGCTCGATGTCGCCCGGTTCATCGGTTCGCCGGAAATCAACGTCTTGCCCGGTGAGCGGCGAGGTGGTCACGTCGCGCTCATGGGTCGCGCGCTGAACCTTGCCGTCGATGGGGACGGGCCGGTACAGCTTGGATTGCGGCCCGAGGCAATTGCGGTCGCCGATGCGCCGGGCCTGATCGTCCCAGCCGAGCTTGACCGGACGCAACTCATCGAACTGCCGTTCCACAAACGCCTGCTCGAGGACCTTGGGCCGGAGATCCTGCTCCACGGCCATTTCACGGGGCACCCTGAGATCAACGTACGGATCCGTGCGCAAAAGAGCGGAAGATTTCGCATCGACGGGCCGCATGCGAGCCGGGACGAACTCACCGCGCTCCTTGACCCCGACATGATCATCGCATTCGACGCGGACGGCGAGCGCCTTTCCGCCCACACTCTCGCGCTTGAGCCGGCGGGCGCCGCCTGATGGCCCGCACCGCAGCCGAGCGGCGACAAACCCGTCTGGCCTACGGGCTGATCGCCCCGGCCACGCTCCTCATTCTTTTGATTTACATTGGCCCGATCATAGTCGTCTTCGCGATGAGCCTGACGGACTATACGCTCGTCTCCGATTATTATGAGTTTGTGGGCCTAGAGAATTATTCGCGCATGCTGGAAGAGGAACCGTTCCGCAACGCGCTCTTGAATACGTTCATCTACGCCGGTTTTCTGGCGCCGCTCGCATTCGGCCTCGGCCTTATCATTGCAATCGCCATCCAGGAGCGAAAACAGTTTCGCTCGATCCTCGAAGTGCTGTTCTTTCTTCCGGTGACGGCGACCTTGACCGCGATGGCCCTTGTTTGGGCCGCACTCATGGACAGCCGCCAGGGGGTTCTCAATGGAACGCTTGACCTGATGGGCTTGCCTGTCCTCAATTGGCTCGGTTCCCCTGATCTTGTGTTGATCTCGCTCGCGATCATCTCGCTCTGGGCGCTGGTGGGGTTCAATATGGTCCTCTTTCTGGCGGGCCTTACCGCGATCCCGAAGTCCCTCTATGACGCTGCCGCCGTCGACGGGGCCGACGGCGCAGTCGACAAGTTCTTGCGCGTCACGTGGCCAATGCTCGGCCCGACCGCCATGTTCGTTGCCGTCACCACCTCCATCACCGCCTTCAAGATCTTCGACACGGTCGCCGTCCTGACCCAGGGAGGGCCGAACCGGGCGTCGGAGGTCTACCTCTACCTCGCATATCTGGAAGGCTTTGAGTATTTCAACATGGGATACTCTGCGGCGCTGTCGCTCATCTTCCTCATAATCGTATTTGCGTTTGCGTTGATCCAAGCGCTGTTCATCGACCGCAAGGTGCATTACTGATGGCCGAGGTTTCAACCAGCGCACCAATCGGTCTTGCCTTCAGGCTCACGCCCCGGCGCATCGCCTTTCATCTGGGAACGCTGTTCTTGTTCCTCGGCGCATGGATCATGATCTTCCCGTTCATCTGGATGGTATCCTCCAGCCTGAAACCCACGGATGAGGTGTTCGACAGCAATTTTACGATCTGGCCCCAGACGTTCGCCGGGTTCGACAATTACTACAAAGTTCTCTTCGAACAGCCGTACCTGACGTTCCTGATGAACTCGTTCATCGTGTGCGCCGGGATTCTGGTGGTCCAACTCCTCACCGCAATCCCCGCCGCGTACGCCCTTGCGAAACTCAAATTCCGCGGGTCGACGATCCTCTTCGGCGCAGTGCTGGCAGGGATCACAATTCCGATCAACGTGACGTCAATCCCAATCTATGTGGGCATAGTCAAAGTGGGTCTCCTCGACACCTACGTCGCGATGATGTTCCCGTTCTTTGTCTCCGTGTTCGCGATTTTCCTCTTCCGCCAATTCTTCCGCACTTTCCCGGACAGCATCATCCAGGCCGCGCGGGTCGATGGGTTTACGGAGATCGAGATCATTCTGCGCCTCATTATCCCGTCCGCCGTCCCCGCGATCGCGGCCTTCAGCGTCTTCTCGTTTGTGGCGCATTGGAACGATCTTTACTGGCCGCTCATAGTGGTCACCAGCCAAGAGAAAATGACCGCCACGCTTTCCATGCTGCAGTACCAATCCGCGTTCGATAACGACTATGGTGGCGCCTTCGCCGCGGCGACCGTCATCACGGCACCGATGGTGATCGCTTTCCTGCTCGCGCGGCGTCTCCTCATTTCAGGCATCACAATGACCGGCGTGAAGGGCTGACATGCTGAAGTTTATCGTCGTCGCCGACACGCACATCGTGCCTGAGGGGCAACTCTCGCACGGGCTCGACACGCTCGCCCGTCTTGAGGCCGCCATCGCCTTCATCAACGAGCGCCACGCCGACGCAGACTTTGTGGTCTTCGCGGGGGACCTTGCCGACCGCGGCGAGGCGGACGCCTACATTCGTTTCAAGGCAGCAATTGCTGACTTGAACCCGAGTGCAATACTAACCCTGGGCAACCACGACCACCGGCCAACTTTCCTCGACATTTTCGGTGAGGAGCTTGCGGGCGAAACGGGAAACGTCGACCACGTCATCGATCACAACGACACCCGCGTCATCGTGCTGGACAGTTCCGATCCAGATCTCCGGGGCTCCGGCCGGCTCGAGCCCGAGCAACTGTCGTGGCTGGCACGGCAACTTGCAGACGCTGTTGATCGCCAGGTGGTCGTCGTCCTCCACCACAACATCACCCCGTTTCATGTGCAGACAGACTTCATCATCTTGGAAGACGCAGACGCTTTGGTGAGCGTGCTTCGGGAGGCCGGCAACGTGCGCCAGGTGATTAGCGGCCACGTTCACATGACAACGTCCGGCACGGTCGGCGGCGTCCCGTTCGCAACGTTTGCCGGGGCGCACTATTCCATCGACCCAACCTTGGAGACGCGCTCGGGCCCTGTGCCGGCGCCTGTCGCGCGGCGCGAAGGCCCGGGGCAGATCGCAGTCGCGTTATGCGATGGGCAGTCGGTGGTGGTTCACATGGAGAACTTCTTGGACGGCAATGCCGTCATGCCGCCAGAGCTTTTCTCTTGGAACTGAGCACGCTTCGGCAACCGCAGTTAGCACGCCTGGCAAAGATCATGAAGTGTGTCGTGGAACCCATCGAAGTGCCTGACGATTGCATGCGCGCCGCCCGCGCGCAGGCGCTCGGCATGGCCCGGGCGGCAGTGAGCCCCGCCGGTAAAGCCGATCACTGTCATGCCCGCGCGCCGACCCGCTTCCACGCCTGACGGGCTGTCCTCCACTACCACCGTTGCCGCAGGGTTTGCCCCGCACTGCGCGGCCGCAAACTGAAAAATGTCCGGCGCCGGTTTGCCGTGTGCGACCAGCACCGTGGAGAAAATGTGCGGATAAAACTCTTCCAAAAGACCCGTCTCCAAGAGGCCCGGGACGAGCTTCGCCGGGGCAGAGCTTGAGGCAACGCAGCGGGGAACCTGGAGCTTCCTCAAAACGTCAAAGATCCCAGGGATAGGCAACAGGCGCTCGCGGTAGGCGGCAGTTATCCTGGCGTCGATGGCTGCGCCAAAACCCCCCGGCAACACCCGCCCGAGAGCCGTCTCGACCATTTTATGCACGTCCGCTGTAGGCCGGCCGAGGAATCGCTCGATCACGTCTTGGGCACTTACGTCGTAGCCGACCGCTGAAAGCGCCTCCGCCTCGATCTCGGCGGCGATGACCTCACTGTCGATCAGCACACCGTCACAATCGAAGATAACAAGATCGGGCGTCATATCCTGTCCGAACGAGGGGGCGGTTCAACCTCAACAACAAACGCTACGGCGCTTAGCCGGTCGACCAATTCGCCCCGTCGGCTGACTGTCTTGTCCCAGCAAGCGCCTGCGATGCAGGAAGCGCTGAACGCGCGGATGAAGGGGCGAGCATGATTGACCTTGTTCCATGCAGCATGGCGCTTCACGCCAGCCGCGACGCTATGATCGGGAAATGACCAGTATGTGACACTCACCAAGACATTTATTTGGCGAATACTTTTCAATCAGTCCATCGCCGCCATCAAAGCAAATTTTCCTTAGGCACTGTTTCATCACAACGTCACAGTACACATGACCTTCTGCCCCCGACGACGAGCCGACTTGTCGAGGGACACCGATGCGCATCATCCACATCACCGACACGCACCTTTCCGCAACGCACCCTTTGTTTCTCTTCAATTGGCACCGGTTGGCAAAGGCGATCTGCGAGCGCGCACCCGATCTGGTGATTCACACAGGCGATGCTGCGCTGTCTGACCCTGACCGAACGGACGACATCGCCTTCGCGCGGCAGGAGATGGATGCGCTCGGCCTGCCTTACCTCATCGTGCCGGGGAACCATGATGTGGGTGACAATCCGGTCCATGCGGACTGGCTGGAGCGCCAACCAAAACCCTGCACTGACGGCCGGCGCGCCGTGTGGCGCAATGTCTTCGGCCCGGACTTTTACGTCAGCGACCACGGATCGCTGACGGTTTTGGGGATCAACACGCAGCTCTTCGGCTCAGGCCTTGCGGCGGAGGCCGAGCAGTGGGCGCTCATTGAAGGCACGCTTTCGAGCGACCACCCGGTCATCATCGCAGCCCACAAGCCGCTTTACAGCCAGGAGGATGGGGCCGACCGCGCCCTCTGGTCCGTCCCAGAGCCAGATAGCGCGCGGCTGGAAGCGATGGTGTGCGGCGCGGTCGCCTATCTCTCCGGTCACCTCCACCGCCACAAAGTGATTGAGCGGGAGGGCGTGCCGCGCGTGTGGGGCGCCTCGACGGCGTTCGTTTGCTCGCACGAGCGGTTCGTGCGGCGGGGCGGGCGAATGCAGGTGGGGGCGGTGGAACTCACCATCGACCTGGCGACAGAGGGTGCGCCCGCTGTCACCGCCGCGTTCTTCACCGATCTTGGGTGTTTGAACCATGACATCTGGACGTGGCTTGAGCCGGACAGTCCCGGGCTCGGCGCCATCATCGCTGAGCCGTTCCCGCGCGCGGTTGGGGCGCACGAAGCGGCGCAATGAGAAAGGTGCTTCTCATTCTCGCCGATCAGTGGCGGGCCGACGCGCTGGGTGCGCTGGGTGGTCCGATCGGCAATGTGGCGCACACCCCCGCCATCGACGCGCTGATGGCGCGGGGCGTCACCTTCACCAACCACCACACGGTGACTAGCCCGTGCGGCCCTTCGCGTGCGTCGCTTTTGACCGGGCTCTACGCCATGACGCACCGCTCGGTGGTGAACGGCACACCGCTTGACGCGCGGTTCACGACCCTGCCCGTGGCGGCGCTCGGCGCCGGGGTCGAACCGCTCTTGGTGGGGTACACGACGACCACGCCCGACCCGCGCACCACAACGCCGGTTGATCCGCGGTTCCACCGTTCTGGTTACGTGATGCCGGGCTTTTTGCCGATCGCTCCGTTCCACGCGGGGCAGGAAAGCTACCTTGCCTTCCTCGCCGCGCGGGGGCACGCGATCCCTGATCCGGTGGATGATCTTTGGGCGCCCGACCCCGCCTGGGTCCCGCCGGCGGGACGCACGCTGGCCGCCGCACCATGCCAAATCCCGGCCGAGGCAAGCGACAACGCGTTCTACACCTCGGCCGCCATCGACGCGCTGCGCGTGCGTCAGGACCGCGATTGGTTGATGTTGCTGGCTTACTTCCGCCCGCATCCGCCGTTCATCGCGCCCGATCCCTGGCATGCTCTGGTGGACCGGGGGGCCGTCCCGCTGCCGCCTGCAAGCGGCGCCATGGACCATCCGCTCGCCGCACACCTTGCGGCCACGACCACACAAAAGGGCTTCATTCGGCACGGCGAGGGCTTGGTGGCGGACCTTACCGAAGCCGCGATCCGGGACATCCGCGCCACATATTTTGGCATGGTCGGTGAGCTTGACCATCAGATCGGGCGTCTCATCGCGCACCTTGAGGCGACGGGCGAGCTTGACCACACGCTGATCGTCTTCTCCGCCGACCATGGCGAACTTTTGGGCGAGCATGGGCTGTTCGGCAAACACGGCTGGTGGGACGCAAGCTATCGCGTGCCGCTGGTGATCGTGGATCCGCGGCGAAAGGACACGGCTGGACGCCGCGTGGACGCTTACACGGAAAGCGTGGACGTGATGCCGACCATTTTAGAGTGGCTTGGCGCCGACCCCATCGCGCTCGACGGCCGATCCCTGGCGCCGTTCCTGGCGGGGCAGACACCGACCGATTGGCGGGACGGGGTCATGCTGGAGTTTGACCTTCGCGATCTGAAAAGCCCCGATGGGGGCGTGGCAGGAGCACTCCGGCTGGCGGCCAACCAAGCTGGCGCGGTCGTGTGGCGCGACGCGGAGCACACCTATGTGCGCTTCGCCGGCCTCCCACCGGTGCTCCACACCGCCGATGATCACCATCAGCGCACGAACCGAGCGGGCGACCCGGCCCTTGCAAGCCTTGAACGCGATCTTGCCGGCAGACTGCTTGACCGGCGGATCGCCCACGCCGAGCGCACCCTCACCCACTACCAAGCTGGTCCTGGTGGCTTATCCAAGTTCTCACCAAGTTGGTGACTTGGTGAGAACTTAGGAGAAGTAAATTGCCTAAAGACACGAGAACGTCACGTACGCGATTTACTGCTTTGCCAATACACTGAATATCAGGAGACGGGCTGTGAAGTTCTTTCCCCTAGCCAGCGCGGCGCTGGTCGCCTTGGGCGTATCTGCGACCGGGGCAGTGGCGCAGGACATTGATCTGCGTTTCATCCACTACCAATCGGGCAATCAGCCGGCGCTGCGGGCCATCCTCGACGAGTTTGAGGCTGCCAACCCCGGCATCACGGTGACCGACTTGCCCACACAGGGCGCGCAAACGGTGGTGTCTGAAATCCAAGCCGCCGCCGCCGCCGACCGCCCGTTCGATGTGGGTCAGGTGCTCGCCCGTACGGCGCTTGGCGTGATTGAGATCGCCAACGCGCAACCCTTCTCGGTCTGTGCCGACGGCGGCGCGTTCATGGACAACATCGCGGACAACCTCGTCGATGTGGCCAACATCTCCGACGAGCGGTACATGATGCCCCACTCGTTCGGAACGCCGCTCATCTACATCAACATGGACCTCGTTCGTGAGGCGGGTCTGCCCGACGATTTCGCCCCCACCACGATGACCGAGGTTTTTGAGGCGGGCCGCGCCATCCGTGATGAGGCAGGTCGCCCAGGGCTCTACCTGATTACCGGCGGGCTCGACTACGGCCACCAAGCGTTCATGCGCGCCAACGGTTCGCCCTACCTTCTTGATGGTCGCGCGGCGTTCGCGACGCCGGAAGGCATCGAAGTGATGCAGATGTGGACCGATCTTGCCAACGAAGGCGTGATCCCAAAAATCCCGGACCGTGATGCGGTCAACGCCTTCCAGGCCGGCCGCCTTGGCATGAACGTCACCTCTTCGGCGTTGCTGCGCCCCAACATGCGCGCAGCGGAAGGGCGTTTTGAACTGAAGATCCTTCCGTTCCCTGCCTTTGAAGGCAAGCCGGTGGAAGTGCCGAACTCCGGCTCGGGTCTCATGATCCTGTCCCAGGACGCGGCCCGGACCGAGGCGGCCTGCAAGCTGATGGCCTTCCTGTCCCAGCCGGAAATCACCAACCGTTGGAGCCGC
>JBCDFB010000103.1:0-8636 GCA_039178655.1 Pseudomonadota bacterium
AGACCGGCGGCGAGCCCCAGCGCACATCCGTGGAGGTTGCCTGATGTGGTGGTGCCAAGGGTGTGAAAATCCGGGTGCGCGTCGAGCCAGATCACATGGGTTTGGGGGGCGACATCCATGACGCCGGTGAGCGAGCCGGCGGCAACGGAGTGGTCTCCCCCAAGGACGATGGGCAACCGCCCGTCACGCAGTGGACCGCGAACCGCTGTGCGCACCGCGCGGACCCAGCCTGCCGTTTCGGAAAGATGACGCAGCCTCGCATTGGGCGCTTCGGAGACTGTGGCGGATGCCGGCGCAACATCGCCCGCGTCATGGGTGGGGTGCCCCAGTGCTGTCAACGCTTCGGCAAGCCCGGCTGTGCGCAGGGCTGCCGGCCCCATCAGGCAGCCGCGGCGGGGGGTCCCGGCCTCAGTGGGCGCGCCGATGAGCGTAATGTCCACCGGCGCGCGCTACAGCCAGTCAGCGCTGGGTGGGAGCGAGCACCATCACCATTTGGCGGCCTTCCAGCTTAGGCTCAGCCTCCACTTTCGCGATCTCCTGCGTATCCTCGCGGACTTTGTGCAGGAGCTCCATACCAAGGTTCTGGTGCGCCATCTCGCGCCCGCGGAACCTCAGCGTCACCTTCACCTTGTCGCCGGAGTCGAAGAACTTGCGGATCGCCTTCATCTTCACGTCGTAATCGTGCGTGTCGATGTTGGGCCGCATTTTGATTTCTTTTACTTCGAAGGTTTTCTGCTTCTTGCGCGCTTCAGCCGCTTTCTTCTGCGTCTGGAATTTGAAGCGGCCGTAATCGAGGATCTTGCAAACGGGCGGCTCGGAGTTCGGTGCCACCTCCACAAGGTCGAGACCAGAATCCTCGGCGAGTTGAAGAGCCTCGTCGGTGGGAATGATACCCCTGTTAGTCCCCTCTGCGTCCACCAGTTGGACGCGGGCAACGCGAATGTCGCGATTGGTGCGGGGTCCTTGCTTCAGGACCGGCTGAGGGGCGCGGTGCGGTCGGCGAATGGCGGTTTCTCCACAAATCGTTGTTCGGTTAGGCGCGGCAGGGCAGTGCCCCACCTGATAAACGCGAAAAACTGCGCCGCGTTCCTCTCAGAAGCGGCTCACCCTCACGTTGCTGCATCAATATAGCGCGGAAACGTCTTCCTCCAAAAGGGAATGGTAGACGCCAATCGTCTTTCGTTTCATCGCATCCAGGGAAAAGTGGGCCATAGCGTGGGCGCGCCCGCGCATCCCGATGACTTTCCGGGTGTCGTGGGAGGCCTGCAGCGCCTCAAACAGCGCCTCGGCCAACGCTGCAGGATTGGATGGGGGAACACGCCATCCCGTTCGTTTGTCACGCCCCACATCCGGCGGGGCGAGGACCGTTTCGCGCACCGCACCCAGATCGGAGACGACCACGGGCCGGCCGGCCGCCTGCGCCTCCACCGCCGCACGCCCAAACGCTTCAGGCTCTGTTGAGGGCTGGACGACCACATGGGCGGCGGCCAGTGCGGCCGGAACGTCGGACACGTGGCCAACGAAACGCACCTGGCGTTCCAGCCCCAGCGACTTCACTTTGCGCGCAAGTTTGGCGCTGTAGCTGTCGCGCCCCTGGTCGTCGCCGGCGAACACGCAGACGAACTCCCGCGAATTGCGGCGCATCAAGGCCGGCAGCGCGTCGATGAGCACCTCTTGGCCTTTCCACGGGGTGAGCCGCGCCAGGTGCAGGACGACCGGGGTCCGCTCCTCAACGTCCCAGGCGCGCAACAGCGCAAGGGCGCGCTCCCCCACAGGCTCGGTGAACTTTGAAAGATCGGTGCCGCGGTGGATCGTGACGATCCGATCCTTCGCAAAGCGGTGGCGCTGGGCCACCAATGCGGCCGTCCACGCAGAATTGGCGATCACGATGTCGCCGCGGGCCATGACGGAATTGTACCGGTTTTTGAGCTTGGTCTTTTCGTTGTAGGCGCCGTGATAGGTGGTCACCAGCGGGCGGAAGGTCCACGATGCCGCCCAAAGGGACGACCAAGCCGGCGCCCGCGACCGCGCGTGGATAAGGTCAACATTTTCCTGCTCCATGAGAGCGGCGATGCGGCGTGCGTTGGCACGCATGCCAAACAATCGTTTGGTGGAGACGGGCATGGTGACGTGCTTTGCGCCCACCGCAGTCAATTCTTCCACCATGCGGCCACCCTCCGATGCGACTATGGCCTTGTCGCCGTTCTCCACAAGGGCGGCTGCAATATCCACGGTGGTGCGCTCCGCGCCGCCGGTCTCAAGGGCGGGGACCACCTGCAGGACGGTCATGGGACGCTTGGTCATTGCGGGCCTTTACGGCTGTCGGCCGGTACGGCCATGGGCTTGACGGGGCGCGCTGTCCACGCTGGTGAGGTGAGACTACACCGTCGGGAATGCCAAAATCTGAACGCGTGCAACAGGGGTGATGCGAGGAATGGCCACAATGAGCGTTGAGCGGCTGACATCCGGCGGCGAGGAGGTGGTGGTGGAAATCACCGAGGGCCGGGAGCCGGCTGTTTTGTGGCTGAGCGGCTTTCGGTCCGACATGGCGGGGGGCAAGGCCATCGCGCTCAAGGAATGGGGCGAACGGACCGGACGGCGGGTGGTTCGTTTCGACTATCGTGGCCACGGCGTGTCGGGCGGCGTGTTTGAAGACTTTGTCCTATCGGACTGGTTGGCGGACACCCATGCGGTTTATCAGGCGCATTGCAATCCCGGCACGGTGGCGCTTGGCTCGTCCATGGGGGGGTGGATCGGGCTGCTTCTTGCGCGCGACCTGTTTGCGAAGGGGACGCCGCTTGCCGGACTTGTGCTCATCGCGCCGGCGCCCGATTTCGCGGAGCGTCTGATGTGGCCGCGCCTTCCCGATGATCTGCGGCAAAGCATCTTGCGCGAGGGGATCGCCCACCTCCCGTCCGACTACGGTGAGCCGACGCCGGTGACACGGCGGCTGTTTGAGGATGGGCGGAAGAACCTTCTGTTCACCGACGAGCCCATTCGCACGGGCTGCCCGGTGCACATTTTGCAGGGTGTTGAGGATCTGGATGTTCCGCCCACCCACGCGCTGAAGCTGATTGAGCGTCTGGCGGAGGACGATGTGGTGCTGACCCTCATCAAAGACGGCGACCACCGGCTGTCGCGCCCGCAGGATATTGAGCGCATGCTTGCCGCTGTTGAGGGTGTGGCCTAGCCGCGGGGTTCGTCCGCAGGCGGCTTGTCATCGTCCAGGATGCGCCGCGCCGCGCCTTCCGGGTCGTCGTATTGCTCGCTGCGGATGGACCAGAAAAAGGCCGCCAGCGCCAACAGGCCGAGGCTGAGCGCCGCCGGCACGAGGATCACCAGAATGTTCATGGGTGCACCGGTTTGGCTGTGATGGGCGCGGCGGCCTGCTCGCGTCGGGGCCGCGGCGTGAGGCGAAGCGCGTTGACGGTGACGACGATGGACGATGTGCTCATGGCAAGGGACGCGAGCAGAGGCGTGGCGTAGCCGGCCATGGACAGGGGAATGGCGACTGCGTTGTAGCCCGCCGCCACGGCAAAGTTCTGCAGGATGAGCCGGTGCGCCTTACGGCCGGTGTCGATGGCTTCCAGCGCCTCCAAAAGGCTCTCGCCGGTCATGACAATGTCGGCAGCGGTGCGGGACAGGTCGGAAGCGTCCGCCGGGGCAATGGACGCGTGCGCCGCGGCAAGGGCCGGGCCGTCGTTGAGACCGTCGCCCACCATGAGCACCTTCGCGCCCGCTGCCCTGCGCGCTTCAAGATGGGAGAGCTTTTGCCCCGCCGATACGCTGGCCCGCCAGTCATCAACGCCAAGGCGTGCGGCGACAGTACGGACCGCCTCGGCCCTGTCGCCTGAGAGGATGGTGATGGGCAGGCCCCGCGCTTTCAAAGCGGCGATCAGCTCTGGCGCGCCTTTGCGCACCGTCTCCGTGACTGGGAGGGCGGTGGACGATCCGTCAGCGCCCTGAAAAACCAATCCTTCGCCGTCAACGGCCGCGCCGAGGAAGATTGCTTGGCCGTCGAGTTGGCCGTGGACGCCGCGTCCGCGCTCCTCAACCACATCGCTTACCCGCGGCAGTGGCAGGCTTTGTGCGGCGGCTGCGTGCACCACCGCTTTTGCCACCGGATGGCTTGCGTGACGGGCAAGGGCCGCGGCGGCGGCGAGAGTCCGCGGATCAATGGGGACGGACGGGTCGAGGGCGGGGATGGTGAGCGTCCCAGTCTTGTCGAAGACGGCCTCGTCCACGTCTTTGATCCGCTCCAGCGCGCCGCCGTCCTTCAGCATCAGCCCCCGGCGAAAGAGCCGATCCGACGCCGCCACCTGGACCGCCGGCACCGCAAGGCCGAGCGCACAGGGGCACGTGATGATCAGAACGGCAATGGCGATGGCGACCGCTTCGCCCACACTCTCCCCCGCAATGACCCAGCCGATGGCCGTCAGCAGCGCGAGGAGGTGGACCACGGGGGCGTAGACTCGGGCGGCCTTGTCGGCGATCCGGGCGGGGCGGGAGCGCGCTTCCTCCGCCGCCCTTTGAAGGTCGGCAAGGGTGGCGAGGAAACTGTCACCGGCGCAGCGGGTCGCGGTCATCCGCAGGGGGCCGCTGAGCGCCAGTGCGCCGGCCAATACCTCTTCGCCCGCGCCGATGTGGACGGGCCGGCTCTCACCCGTGGCGAGGGAAAGGTCGAATGAGGCGGGCTTTGTAAGGGTGCCGTCGACGGGGACGCGCTCCCCGGCCGCCACCTCAAGCACCATGCCGGGTTGGATGGCGGACAGGGCTATGGGGGTGGTTCCGCCGTCCGGCGCGGCCACGTGGGCTGTCGCCGGCGCCATTGTGGCGAGCTGACGCACCGAAGCCCTGGCACGCTCGCGGGTCATATGGTCGAGCACACGCCCACCCAGCAGGAAGAAGGTGAGTGTGATTGCCGCGTCAAAGTAGGTTTCGCCCTCGCCGCCGAACACGCGTGCGATGCTGAGCGCTGCGGCGAGCACGATGGCGAGCGAGATGGGAACGTCCATGTTGAGCCTGCCGTGCCGCAGTGCACCAAGGGCGGAGCGGATGAAGGGGCGGGCTGCATAGGCGAGGGCCGGCAGGGCAATGAGCGCGGCAAACCAATTGAGGAATTCGGCGGTGACACCGTCCGCCCCCGCCCAGACGGCGACGGACAGGAGCATCACATTCATCGCCGCAAAGCCTGCCACGGCGAGGCACCGCACCAGTTCGCGCCCCGCCTCGTCCTTTTCTTGCGAGATGGCGAGGGGCTGCGGCGCGTAGCCCAGGTCGCGCATGACCCTGATGGCGTGGCTTGGATCGGCCTGCGTATTCCAGTGGAGGGTGACGGTTTTGCGGGTGAAGTTGACCCGCGCCCGCACGTTGGCGCCGGAGGCTGCGATTGCGTCCTCGATCCGGCCGATGCAGGCGGCGCAGGTAATGTCAGGCACGTGCAGCGTCAGGCTGTCGCCGCCATTGTGGTGGCGCACACTCGCCTCCACGTCGGGCGGCAAAGTGCGCCCGGGCGAAACCTGTGCGCGGAAGTCGGCGCAGCAACTCATGGGGTGATGGTGACCATGCTGCGCCAGGTGAGCTGTTCTTCGCCGGTGCCGACGTTGAAGCGGATGATCCACTCACCGGGGGGCAGGGGTTCTGTGCTGCGGGCTCCGCTGCCTTGCGCCGACAGCGCCAGGGGGATCACGTCGGCCCGCGGGTCGCGCGGCGCCGCTTCGCCAAGCGCGGAGAGCGGCAATGGTGCCCCATCAGGATCCACCGCCCGGACCACGACGTACTCGCCATCGGACGCCGTACTAATCTGCCAGCCGCGCTCCTCGGCGGTGCTGCGGGCGGCAGCGTCTTTGGCGTAGTTGATGGACGCCACGTAGCCGTTTTTGGCGAGCAGGCCGGTCCAGCTGGTATTTGCCAGAATGGCCATCGTGAAGTTCACGGTGATCACGATGCCGAACCAGGTGACCATGATGGCCAGCATGTGACGGCCGGTGAAGCGGCGCGGGGAGTGAGCTGTGCTCATTGCGGGGCCTCGAAGACTGCTGTGGTTTCAGCGTTTTCCCGCCCGCCCATCTCGAACGTGCGGAAGGTGAAGCTCTTGGGGACCTCGCTGAGGTCCTGCGGATCGGCGACCACGAAGACGCGGAACTCGCGCACCTCGTCGGGCGGCACGGGGACAACGAAACGGCGGGCCGGCTCTTCGAAGATGCCGGGCGCCCACATTTCGCCGTTGGGAAGACCCACAAGGCCGAAGTCGAACGAGCGCGGCTCGGCCTTCATGTTCATGATCTTGACCGTGTAGCCGTTGCGGATGGACCCGTCGGAAAGCTGCACGAAGCGCGGGTTGCGGTCGTGGGCGACGGAGACGTCCAGCCGGTCGCGGGCGAACAGCGCAACCAGCATGGCAAGGCCGATCAGCGCCCAAAGCGAGAAATACAAGAACACCCTCGGGCGCATGATCTCGCGAATGCCGGGGATCACCTGCGTCTCAGTGGCTGCGTCCCGGCCCGCCGTCGCCGCCTTGGCCGTGTTCGCTCCGTAGTCCGCAAGCGTGGTGTAGCTGATAAGGCCGCGCGGCTTACCGATCTTCGCCATCACGTCGTCGCACGCGTCGATGCACAGCGCGCAGGTGATGCAGGGGAGCTGCTGGCCGTCGCGGATGTCGATGCCCGCCGGGCAGACGGCGACGCAGGCGTTGCAGTCGATGCAGTCGCCCATGTCACGCCCTTCGGCGAGACCGCGCTTGCGGTGGCGTGAGCGTGGCTCGCCCCGCCAGTCATTGTAGGTGACGGTGAGGGAGTGCTCGTCCATCATCGCCGCCTGGATCCGCGGCCACGGGCACATGTAGGTGCACACCTGCTCGCGCATCAGCCCGCCAAGGCTGTAGGTGGTGAAGGTGAGGATCCCCACAGTCGCATAGGCCGCGAAGGGTGCGTCGAGCCGGACGAACTGGCCCAGCAGCGTGGGCGCGTCGGCAAAATAGAAGATCCACGCGCCGCCGGTGGCAAGGGCAATCACCAGCCAGATGCTGTGCACGGTCGTGACGAGGCGGATCTTGCGCCCTGTCCAGGGCGCGTTATCGAGCTTGATGCGGGCGTTCCGGTCGCCGATCACCAGGTGCTCGACAAAGATGAAGAGGTCCGTCCACACCGTTTGCGGGCACGTATAGCCGCACCAGGCCCGGCCGACAGCGGACGTGATCAAAAACAGGCCGATGCCCGCCATGATCAGCAGCCCGGCGACGAAGAAAAACTCCTGGGGCCAGATGTCGATGGGGCCGAAGAAGAACCGCCGGTCTGCCAGGTTGATGAGCACGAACTGGTCGGTGGCGTAGGGTCCGCGATCCCACCGCAGCCATGGAAACGTGTAGTAAATGGTGAGCGTCACACCCATGACCCACCATTTGAACGTGCGGAACCGGCCCTTCGCCCGGCGCGGATAGATGGGATCGCGCCCCTTGTAGAGGTTCGGCTTTTTGCCGGTGTTGACCGCCTCCACGTCGAAACGTGTGACGGACGGCTCGGCTCGGACCTCGGCTGCGGGAGCGCCCATCGAAAGCATCCCAGTTACGCTGACACGCCATTGCTACCGCCTCACCGCCGGCACGCCCTTGACGTTCGTCAAACTCGCAGTGTCTGCGGCCCCTTGGACCTTCCATCGGACAGAAAAAAACGCCGCAGCCTGTGG
The DNA here is from genome assembly GCA_039178655.1 of Pseudomonadota bacterium. GTDB lineage: Bacteria > Pseudomonadota > Alphaproteobacteria > Rhizobiales > Amorphaceae > Acuticoccus. The sequence continues at coordinate 7,684 of JBCDFB010000103.1, forward strand.
GAACTGCGGCGTTTCAAGTTGGGGAGGAACCGATGTGCGGCGCGCTACTGGCCGCCGCCGAGGGAGTGGATGTAAAGGGCGAGCTTCTTGCGTGTCGCCTCGTCCAGACGGTTGGCGAAGGCAGGCATCACGCCAAGGCGCGGGTTGGCGATCTGGGAGACCACTTGGGCGTGCTCTTTGCCGTACAGCCAGATGGCATCGTTGAGCCGCGGCGCGCCGAGGATCGGATTGCCCGACCCATCCGGCATATGACAGGCGGCGCACTGGGTCATGTAAATCTCAGTGCCCCGCTCGGCCGCCTCCGCGTCGTGCTCCAGGTCCGAGAAAGACAACACGTGGTGGGCAACGTCGGAAATCTGATCGCGCTGCAGGATGCCGAGCGTGCCGTAGGCCGGCATCATGGAGTTGCGGGCGGACGGATCATCCGCGTTGCGCACGCCGTGGGTGATGGTGGTGTAGATGGCGTCGTGGGTGCCACCCCACAGCCAGGCATCGTCATTGAGGTTGGGGTAGCCAAGCTCTTGGCTGCCCACTGCGCCGGAGCCGTGACACTGGGAACAATGCACCGCAAAGGCTGCCGCGCCTGACCGTCTTGCATAGTCGGACAGGGTGGCGTCGGCGACAATGTCTTCAAAGGGCAAAGCTGCCACCTGCGCGCCCAACTCGGCGCGGCTGTCGGCAACGCGGGTGAGTTCCTGCTCCACCGCGCTGCGGCTTGACCAGCCGAGCACGCCCGGCGTGCCTTGGGAGATGAGCGGGAAGGCTGGGAACAGGATCCAATAAATCACTGCCCAAACGATGGTGGCGTAGAGGATGTATAGCCACCAGCGAGGATCAACTTCAAATCTACGTAAATTTCTCAGAGCGTAAGTACGAGCAATAATTGACTGTGCTTCCATTGCAGCTTTAGGAGCGCTCGCACCAATTTCATAAGGAACGACTCCCCGTAAGTA
>JBCDFB010000104.1:0-8468 GCA_039178655.1 Pseudomonadota bacterium
GCGGACGGCGAACGCCACGGAGCTACTTGTTGAAGAGCTCGATCATCCGGTCGTAGTTATCCATCGTGCCTTGGGCTTCCATCTGCTCGCGCATGCGGTTCCACGTGGTCTCCCGCGCGGCCGTTACGTAGCTTTCGGCCGCATCGCCCTCCAGCGTCACCACCTCAAGGCCGCGCTTTTCAAGCTCAGCAAACTCTTCCGCGATCCGCGCCTGGAGCTTCGCCGCAGACGCCGCCTCATGCTCAATGGCGACCTCCTGCAAAATGGCCTTGGACTCGTCGGAAAGGCGGTTCCACGAATCAAGGTTCACGAGCACGCCAAGGTCGGTGGAGAAGAAGGCCGGGTCGACGCGGTACTTGAGATAGTCGTCCCAGGAAAGGTCCATCACACCGATGGAGGTCCACCCCGTCGCCGTAATCGTGCCGCGCTGCAAGGCTGTATAAAGTTCGGTGGAGGGAAGGTTCAGCACCTGCGCGCCCAGGTAATCGGTGAAGAACGCATTGAAGATCGGATTCCCGCGCACCTTTTCGCCGGAGATATCAAGGTTCCCCTCGCCATCCAGCGTGGGCTCTTCTGTCATCCACAAGTTGAACGGCACGCCGGAATCCATCCAGCCAAGGAAGTAAACGCCCATCTTGTCCTGGTGGATCTGGTTGTAAAAATCGATCCCACCGGACGCGCGCGCTTCAGGCCCCGTCATGTTGGACGCCACCAGTGCGTCCTTCTCAGCAACGATGCCGCCGTAGAACGAGCCGGGCGTGTAGACCATGTCGACAATCCCGTCGCGCACCGCAGCCGGCTGCTCGAACATGCCAATGGCCTCAGGCCCGCCGCGCACATCAATACGCACGACCCCTTCGCCCCGTTCGTTCACCGCGTCCACAAACTCCAGAAAGCTCTGCGTGTAGATGAGGCTGGTGGGGAACACGTGCGTTGCGGTCAACACGTCTTCGCTCTTGGCGTGGCCGGAAAAGCCGAGTGCGATCGCAGCGGTCGCAATGACGAGGCGTTTCATGAAGCGGCTCCTTCACCGGCTTTCGTTTCGTTATCGGAATGTGAAACTGCCACGTGCCCGTTGTGTGGGCAACGGCTTTGGCTGCCCAGATTTCCACCGCCTTACCTGCGTGCCGCTGCGGCACTTTCGCGGCCCGCAACCGCCCCCATCGCGACCGCTGTCAGGAGCCCATTGCCGGACAAATAGCCCGCGGCGGTGGGGCCTGACACGCCAACGGCGGCGCCGCCTGCGGCAAAAAGGTTGTTCATCGGCCGCCCGCGACGCAAGACCCGCGCCCGCCCGTCGGTGCGCAACCCGCCCTGCGTATGAAACAGCGCCCCGGTCACCCGCACAGCACAAACTGGCGGGCGGAGCGGCGCGCCGCTGAACGTCCGCCCGAACCCATCGGCACGGCCTTGCGCCCGCACCGCCTCAACGGCCGCCATGGTGCTGCAAAGCCCATCGGCCGGAACGCCCATCAGCCCGGCCAGCGCCGCGAAGGAAGACGCAGTCCTGACGGCGCCGGCCGCCTCGGCACGCCTGAAATCCTCAAACTGCCGCGCGACCCCTGCGATCCGCTCATCGAAGATCGTGAAGGCTATACCGCCCGGCTGGGCAAGCACCCGCGCGGCCTGCTCGGAATAACCGTCCATCTCATTGCTGAAGCGCTCGCCGAGCGCATTCACCTGCACACCGCCTTCCGTAATGGTTGCCCAAGTAATCAAAATCCCATGGGGATGGGCGACCGAGCCGTGCCCCTGGTGGCCGGCAAGGTCACCGAGGTCGGCGCCGATGGCCTCACCCCATCCGAGTGCGGTGCCGTCGTTGCCGTCATGGCCAAACCACAGCGCATCGGCCAACTCGGGGATGTGCGCGCGCACATACTCCTTGTTGCCGCCATAACCGTTGGAGGCCAGCACCAGCGCACGGCAGCCGATGGTCTCCTCCCCGTCCGGCCGCACAATGCCCACCCCTGCGACACCATCTGCATCGCCATCGGAAGCGGCATCGGCATCGGCAAACAGCGTCGTGGCCCGCGCGCTGGTCAAAAGTGCAATGCCCTGCGCCTCCGCTGCGGCGCGGAGCCTGTCCACCAAGGCAGCGCCGGACCGCTCGGGCATGGCGTGCATCCGGCGCACCGCATGGCCGGGGTAAACAAAGCCATCCACCAGTTCGAATGGCAGCCCATGCGCATCGGCGAGCCAGTGAAGTGTCGGCCCGGCGGCCTCAGTTGCGGTTCGTGCGACCACCTGGTCTGCCGCACCCTTCGCCTTTGCCATAATGTCGGCCTCAAACAGCGCCGCCGTGTCGGCAATCCCTTCGTCCGCCTGCCATCGCGTGCCCGCGGCGGGGATGAGCCCGGCCGACAACGCTGTGGAGCCTGACGGGACGGCATCGCGCTCCAGCACCACCACCTCCGCCCCGGCCTCGTGGGCGGCAAGGGCAGCGGTCAACCCGCACGCGCCCGCCCCCACCACGATCACATCGGCCGTGTAGGGAAAGGGCCGGGGCGGCTCCACTCTCACCGGTGCGCCATCGCCGAACGCGCCTCTTCCACGGTCATCGCCCCAGCAAGGCGCGACAGGTCCAAAAGCGCGGCGTTGTGGGCATCGGCGGAAAATGCGGCGCAGCCGTCGACGAGCACCGTCACCTTGAAGTCGCGCACGTGGGCATCGCGCACGGTGGACGCCACACCCCCGTTGGTGACGATGCCAGCCACCAGCAGCGCCTCAACGTTCAGCTTGCGCAACAGCCACTCCAGGCGGCTCATGTAAAAGGCTGAGTAGGCGACCTTCTCCACCGTGCAATCTACCGGTTGGAGAGCATCAACCACGCTTTGCCCCCAACTCCCCGGCGCGAAATCGCCGGGCCCGAGAAACGGCCGCAGCGCCTTCAAATGCGGCGCGATGAAAGGCGCCCCGCCCCGGCCCGGCACCAGCGTGAACTGCGTTGCAACCACCACCCCGCCCGCGCGCCTCACGTCGGCAGCAAGCGGCGCCAATTTCGCCGGAAGTGCTGCAATGGCCTCTGCGGTCTGACCCGCCCGGCCGTATGCGCCGTCCGGATGCAGAAAATCGTTCTGGAGATCCACCAGCAGCAGCGCTGTGCGTTCCGGGGGAACGGTGCCGCTCATGTCGGCGCCAGCCGCACATTGCCGAGCGCATCCACCTCCGCAGCCATCTGCGGCTCCACCAGCACCGTTGCGTCAGGCTGCTCGAGCACGGCAGGCCCCTCCACGCGCGCGCCCACCGGAAGGGCCAGACGGTCAAACACCGCGCTCTCGTGGCGCGCCCCGCCAAACACGATGGGGCGCGACCCCAGCCGCGCCGCCTCAACCGAGCCGCCTTCGGGCGCAAGGCTTTTCAGATCAAACGGCGGACGCCGCCCGATGGCCGCCACGCGCAGCGAAACGATCCGCACCGCAAGCCCCTCCAGCAAGCGCCCGAACGCGCGCAAGTACGCCGCCTCAAAGGCGCGCTGAAGATCAGCGCGCGAGGGCCGCTCCCCCTCAAACGGCACGGCCACCGTATGGGTCTGCCCCACATAATGCATGTCGAGCGATGCCTTCACGTCGATGCCATCAAGGGGAATGCCGGCACCATCCACCACACTGCGCGCAGAACCGCTCACGTCGCCAAGCAGCGCGGCGAATGCATCCTCGTCAATGGTGGCAAGGGCAGCGTTCAGCGTGCGCACCTCGTCATGGCGCACATCCGCAATGATGCACCCCAGCGCGCTGGTCACGCCCGGATACCGGGGCACCAAAGCGCCCTTCAGCCCCACGTCCCGCACAAGAGCGCCTGCATGGAGCGCCCCGCCCCCGCCGAACGGCATGGCCACAAAGTGCGCCGGGTTATGCCCTCGCTCGATGGAGACCAGCCTGATGGCCCCGCCATCTGCGCGTTGGCGACCCGCACAATGGCCTCCGCCGCATCCATGGCAGAAAGCCCCAGCGGCTGGCCCACATGCTTTGCAATGGCCGCCTCCGCCGCCGCCACATCCAAGCTCTTAAGCGCGCCTCCGATCGGTGCCTCCGCATTGATCCGCCCCAAAACGATGTTGGCGTCGGTGAGCGTTGGCCGGTCATTCCCCCCGCCATAGGCAACAGGTCCCGGCCGGCTTCCGGCGCTTTCAGGGCCAATGGCCAGAAGCCCGCCCGCATCCACATGGGCGATGGAGCCGCCACCCGCGCCAATGGTGCGGATCTCGATCATGGGCGTGCGGATGGTGAGGCCGAAATCGATGCTGGTCTCGGCAGCCGTCGCCGCCTCACCGCCTGAAATCAGGGACACATCAAACGACGTCCCCCCCAAATCGCAGGTGACGACGTTGGGCTCCCCTGCCGCCGCCGCGATGGCGCCGGCCGCGATCACCCCGGCCGCTGGGCCGGAAAGCGCCGTCCTCACCGGCAACTCCCGCGCTGTGCGGGTGGACATCACCCCGCCGTTCGACTGGACAATGTGAAACCGCCCGCCAAAGGCCCCATCCTCAAGCGCAGTTTCCAGCCGTTCCAAATACCGCCCCACCACAGGCTGAAGCGCCGCGTTGAGCACGGTGGTGGACGTGCGCTCAAACTCCCGGATCTCGGGCAAAATCTCGCTGGAAAGCGTCACCGTCGCGCCAGGCCATTCAGCAAGCACCGCCTCGCGGGCCGCCCGCTCGTGCGCGCCGTTCGCATAGGCATTGATGAAGACGATGGCGACCGCCTCAACACCCGCCTCGCGCAGCCGCCGCGCACACGCCCGCACAGCGCCAATATCGAGCGGCGTGCGTACGCTCCCGTCGGCCAGCACACGCTCGGGCACCTCCATGCGCAAGTCTCGCGGCACCACAGGATCGTAGCGGCCGTGGAGGCCCCAGGTCTGCGGCCGGTCCCTGCGCCGCATCTCCAGAACGTCGCGAAAGCCTTGAGTGGTGATGAGGCCGACCCGCGCGCCCTTGCGCTCCAGCAGCGCATTGGTCCCCACCGTCGTGCCGTGCACCACGGCCGCAAGATCGCCAACGCGCCCATCAAGCCCGGCCATAAATCCGGCCGCCTCGTCCCCGCGCCGGGAGGGAACCTTGCGCACATCCACCGCGCCGGTCTCACCGTCCAAAAACAAAAGGTCCGTGAAGGTGCCGCCCACGTCCACGCCCACAACGGCGCGGCTCATGGATGGGTAAAGCCCAGCGCGAGATCCCGCTCGCGCCGCTCCACCGAGCGCTTGTGCGGGTCGCCCCATCCGCCGCCGCCGGGGCTCTCAATCCGCACCCCTTGGCCCGCCTCAAGGGCAACGCCGGTCACCTTGGACACCGCCGGCGGCGCATACCATCCGGCCGCGCTCTGAATGGTGAACTTGTTCTGCGCAGCCGGCCCACCGCCCGCGGCACCCTTTGGCGGAAAGCGTCCCCGTTCGCCGAGCAGCGACACCTCCGCAGCCGTCAGCGTCTCGATCTCGTAGATCGCGCCGAGGCCGCCGCGATGCTCCCCATCGCCGCCAGAACCCTCCCGCAGCGCCCATTGCCTGAAGACCACCGGATAGGCGGCCTCCAAAATCTCCGCCGGCGGAATGACGGCTGTGGAGATGGGGTTGTTGCCGTGGGACAGCCCGTCACCGAAGGACGACGCGCCAAGCCCCCCGCCGAAGAAGCAGAACATCACCCAGCGCCGCCGCCCCTCCGCCGTCTCCCGCTCGCCGGTGAGGGACAGCGCGTTGATGGTCGCATAAGGGTTGCCCTGCGCCCGCGCCGGGTCCGCTTCGCCGATGGCGGAAAACACCGTGTCGATCACCCTAAGCACCGTTTCGGTGTAACCGCCCACCGGCCGAGGCGCTTCAGCGGCCAACAGCGAGCCCTCGGCAATCTCAATATCGATGGGTGCCAACACCCCGGAGTTGGCGGGGACATCGGTGAACACGTGCTTCAGAGCCACGTAAACCGCAGCGACAGCCGTTGCCCGCGCAATGTTGAGCGGGCCGCGGCACGCAGGGTCGGTGCGCGAAAAATCAAGCCTCAGCCGCCCGCCCGATACCGTCATATCGAGCGCGACGGTGAGCGGGTGGTCATCCACACCGTCCCCGTCCAGCTTGTCCTCAACGCTGTAGCGCCCGTCGGGCAGGGCGGCGATGTGGGCGCGCATCATGGCCTCGGCCCGGCTGGTGAGCGCACCGAAGGCCGCCTCCACCGTGCCGGCACCCATCTCCCCGATCAGTTCGGCAAAGCGCGCCTCACCCAAATCGAGCGCGTTAAGCTGGCCGTTGAGGTCGCCCCAATTGGCGTCGGGCGTGCGGCTGTTTGCCGACAGGATCGCCACAATGTCCTGCCGGATGCGCGTCCGGTCGGCAAAGAGGACCGGCGGGATGCGCACACCCTCTTGGCAGCTGTCCACCGCGCGCGGGTTAAAGCCGCCGGCAACGTTTCCGCCAATGTCGAGCCAGTGCCCCACGGAGGCAAGGAAGCAGAACAAAGCACCGTCCACGAACACCGGCCGGATCAGCCGAAAATCATTAAGGTGCGTGCCGCCGCTGTAGGGATCGTTGAACAGGTAGGTTTGCCCCGGCGCGAAGGTCTCGCGCGGAAAGGCATCGATCACAGCCTTCACCGCAAACGCCATGGCGCCCACAAAAATTGGGAGGCCTGACGTGCCTTGAACCAGCGTCGCCCCGGTATCGCGGTGGTAGAGCCCGTGGCACGCATCGTGCGCCTCGGCAATGATCGGATTGAAGGCTGAGCGATAGAGCGTTGCGTCCATCTCGTCCGCGATGCGCTCAAGGCGGCCGCTCAACACCGCAAGCGTCACCGGATCAAGCGCCGCCGGCGACGCCGCACCCGTCACGACGCGTCCTCATAGCGCTTGCCCTCAGCCAGAAGCTCCGGCGTCCCGAGAAGGGCATTCAGCGCATCGAACGACAGCATTCGCTCACTCATCCGGGCGGTGGAGCCGTCGGACAAAAGGGCGGCGTAGTAGGCCTCCGCCGCATGGGCCGTCGCCCGCACGATTCCGCCGGGAAAAATCACCAGCCGAAACCCGATCGCGCTCAATTCCTTCAGCGAAAGGACCGGCGTCGCCCCCCCTTCAACCATGTTGGCAAGCAGTCTGACGCCCGTCAGCGCTCCGGCCACCTTTGAAAGGTCCTCCCGGGTCCGCGGCGCTTCCACGAACACCACATCAGCCCCGTCCTCTCCAAACGCTGCGGCCCGCTCAATGGCAGCATCCAGCCCGTCAACCGCCGCCGCATCCGTGCGCGCAACAATCAGCGCATCGTCCCGCGCGTCCAACGCCGCGGCGAGCTTGCCGCGCATTTCTGCCAGCGGAATCACGCTCTTTTCCTTCAAGTGCCCGCAGCGCTTGGGAAACGTCTGATCTTCCAACTGGATGGCAGCCGCCCCCGCCCGCTCGAGCGTGCGCACCGTGTGGGCCACGTTGATGGCGTTCCCGAAGCCAGTATCGGCGTCAACGATCATGGGAAGGTCGGCGCGATCCGCGATCTGCGCCACCTGCGCGGCCACATCCGGCAGCATGGTAAGCCCCACATCCGGCCGGCCGAGCCTTGTGTAGGAGAGTGCCGCGCCCGAAACATAAAGCGCCTGCGCCCCGGCCCGGGCGGCTATATGGGCGGTCAGTGCGTCGCACACCCCGGGCGCGAGCACTGCCCCCGCATCCAAAAGCGCTTTCAGGGCCTTCCCATGGCCTCCGGTCCGTTCCGCCACATTATCTCCCTTTGCGCGCCATCGTTTATGGTGCGCGCGGGAGGCGGGTAAAGAACGGCAATGGCCACCACACTGTTCGACAAGATCTGGCAGGCACACGTGATCGCCGAGCGCGAAAGCGATGCCTTGCTCTTTGTCGACCGCCATTTCGTCCACGAAGGTTCGTTCCACGCCTTCGACAAGCTGGCGGCCCGCGGCGCAAAAGTCGCCCGGCCTGACCTCACCATCGGCGTTGCTGACCACTACGTCCCCACCCGCCCCGGCGCCAACTGGCCGCCCGAAATCAGGCGCATGGTTGACGACCTCTCCGCCAACTGCGCCGTTCACGGGATCCGCCTCTTCGGCGTGGGTGACCCGCGCCAGGGCATCGTCCACGTGGTGGGCCCGCAGGAGGGGCTGACGCTCCCCGGAACGCTCATCGTGTGCGGTGACAGCCATACCGCCACCCAGGGCGCATTCGGCGCCTTCGCATTCGGCATCGGCGCCACCGAAGTCTCCCATGTCCTTGCCACCCAGACCCTATGGCAGACAAAGCCCAAGGCGATGCGCATCAGCGTTGACGGCAAACTCGGCCCCGGCGTGGGCGCGAAGGACGTGATCTTGTCCATCATCGCCCACATCGGCGCTGATGGTGCCCGCGGCCACGCCGTGGAGTATGCGGGAAGCGTGGTGCGCGCCCTGTCCATGGAGGGCCGCATGACGCTCTGCAACATGACCATTGAGGCCGGCGGGCGCTGCGGCATGGTTGCTCCCGATGAGACCACCCTCGCCTACCTCCGCGGCC
>JBCDFB010000105.1:0-8447 GCA_039178655.1 Pseudomonadota bacterium
CCTGAAGGTGCATGTGCGCAAGGTGCCTTTGGCGCCTGACGTGAACCTCAAGACCCTTGCCCGCGGCACACCGGGGTTTGCGGGTGCTGACCTTGCAAACCTCGTCAACGAGGCCGCGCTGATGGCTGCACGCCGCAACAAGCGCCTCGTCACCATGCAGGAGTTCGAGGACGCTAAGGACAAGGTCATGATGGGTGCCGAGCGGCGCACACTCGTGATGACCGAGGACGAGAAGAAGCTCACGGCCTATCATGAGGCCGGCCACGCCCTTGTCGCCCTTCACATGCCGGCGTCGGACCCGATCCATAAGGCCACCATCATTCCGCGCGGGCGTGCGCTCGGCATGGTGATGCGTTTGCCGGAGCGGGATCAGATCTCGCTGACCCGCGCAAAGTGTAAGGCCGATCTTGCCGTTGCCATGGGCGGGCGCGTTGCCGAAGAGCTGATCTTCGGCCACGAGAAGGTGACCTCCGGCGCGTCGGCTGACATCAAGATGGCAACAAAGCTGTCCAAGGCGATGGCGACGCAATTCGGCATGTCCGACGAGCTGGGACCGCTGCTCTACTCGGAGAATGAGGAAGAAGTGTTCCTAGGCCACTCGGTGGCGCGGCAGCAGGCGGTGTCTGAAAAGACGCAGGAGCTGGTGGACACGGAAGTGAAGCGCTTCGTTCAAGACGGCTACGATACGGCGATGGCCGTGGTGAAGACCAACATTGAGGACCTTCACACCATCGCTAACGGGCTCTTGGAGTACGAGACGCTGACCGGTGACGAGATCCGCGATCTGCTGAAGGGTAAATCGCCGGTGCGCGAATCCGCTGATGACGATCCTGCACCACGCGCGTCAACCGTGCCCACCACCGGCGGCTCGCGCCCGCGTCCCACCGGCGGCGAAGGCGGGTTGGAGCCCCAACCTTCCTGATCTTAATGAGGTGATTGCGTACCGAACGGCGGCCCCGGTGGCCGCCGTTCGTGTTTCGGGCGCCCTGTTTGCCGCAGACACGGCAATGATGCTGGCGCCTTTCAGGGGGCTGGCCATTCAACTCTCTCGCGCGTCCATGCAACCGATTGAGGAATGAGCGTTTCCGTTTGGCCGCGGGTCGCAAGGCGCAGGGCGCCGGATGCCTCAATCAGTGCGTCACCCGCTGACCAAGACGGACACCTCGCGCACCTGACGCGCCTTTCCCGCTGAGCATCGCGGTGCGCCGATACGACGACGTTTGCGATGCTCGCCCCGCACCCCTTCGCGGAAAAGCCCGCGCCTTCCTCCACGCCGCCCGTTCATTTACCAGTGCCCCACACAAAGCGTGTTGCGGGACCCAATCATGGAAAGCTTAGCGGTTTTAGCCTCGGCGATGCTGGGGGCCGTTCTGGGGCAGCTCGCGCCGGGGCCCAACCTTCTTGCGGTGGCGACGGCAGGTCTTCGCTCGGGGCGGAGAACGGCGCTCGCGGTGTCGCTCGGCGTTGCGACGGGGATTTTCTGCTGGGTCACCGTCGCCGTGGCGGGACTGGGCGCGGTTCTCCTCCTCAACCCGGAGCTTTCCGCGATTCTGAGCATTTGCGGCGGGCTTTACCTCCTTTACCTTGCTCTGCGCGCGTTCCTGAGGGCAGGTTCGGCGGACCCCATTGACCTCACCGACGACGAGGCAGCACGGCGTGGCGGCTTTTTGCGCGGGTTCCTGGTCGCCATCACCAACCCGAAGTCGGCGCTCATTTGGGCATCCATCGCAACGTTCTTGCTGAACGCGGGCCTATCCACTTCGACAGCCCTCGCGTTTGCGCCGCTCGCTGCGCTCAGCGGCCTCGCCGTCTACTGCGTCTATTCCTGCGTGTTCTCCACAGCGCCGGCGCGCCGACTGTACGCGCGGCTAGCACGGTGGGTGGAAGCGATGCTCGGCGCCACATTCGGCGCCATCGGCGGGGTTTTGTTGCTGGATGGCTTTCGTTCCCTCTCCCGGTAACGCTGTGATGCGACGCGAGTTGATTGCCGTTCGCCGGACGGTGTAACGGCTTTCAGGCCAGGTGAGCGATGCTTGGCTCTTCGGTGTGGAGTAATCTGATGGCACGCAGGTATTTCGGCACGGATGGCATTCGGGGCCGCGCGAATGGCGCGCTGACGCCTGACCTTGCCATGCGCGTTGGTATGGCCACGGGTCTCGCGCTCGCCGCCGGCCATGGCGATCGGCAAAGGATCGTCATCGGCAAGGACACAAGACTGTCCGGTTACATGATTGAGACGGCGCTGGTGGCGGGGTTCACCGCTGTGGGGGCTGACGTTTTCCTGCTCGGGCCGATGCCGACGCCGGCGGTCGCCATGCTCACCCGGTCGCTGCGCGCAGACATCGGCGTGATGATCTCCGCCTCCCACAACGCTTTTGATGACAATGGGATCAAAATTTTCGGCTCTGACGGCTTCAAGCTGTCGGACGAGGCGGAGGAGCGGATTGCCTCCCTCATTGACACTGATCTGTCCCGCCAGCTTGCCACCGGCAGCGACATAGGGCGTGCCCAGCGGGTGGAGGGTGACCGCTTCCGCTATGTGGAGTTTGCCAAGCGCACCTTCCCACGGTCCCTCTCCCTGGAGGGCCTTCGGGTGGTGGTGGACTGCGCCAACGGTGCCGCGTACCGGGTCGCGCCTGACGTTTTGTGGGAGTTGGGCGCCGAGGTGATCCCCCTGGGCGTGGAGCCCAATGGCCTCAACATTAACCGGAATTGCGGTTCCACCGCGCTCGGTGCCATCCGCGCCAAAGTGCTGGAGGTGCGGGCGGACATTGGCATCGCGCTCGATGGGGATGCGGACAGGGTCATCGTCATCGACGAGAAGGGCCAGCCGGTGGACGGCGATCAGCTTATCTCGGTCATTGCTGAGGAGTGGCAGCGCTCAGACCGGCTCAACCACCGCACGGTGGTCTCCACCGTCATGTCCAACCTTGGGATGGAGCGGTATCTGGGCGGGGTGGGGATCGACCTTCAGCGCACGAAGGTGGGTGACCGCTACGTGGTCGAGGCGATGCGCGCCAACGGCTACAACATCGGCGGCGAACAGTCCGGCCACATCATCTTAAGCGACTACACCACCACCGGCGACGGGCTGATTGCGGCGCTGGAGGTGCTGTCGGTGGTGGCTGCGTCCGGCAAACGCGTGTCGGAGGTGTGCCACAAGTTCGAGCCTGTGCCGCAACTGTTGAAGAACGTGCGCTTTAATGGCGGCCAGCCTCTGGAGGCGGAACCGGTGCAAGATGCCATCACCGCGGCAAAGGCGCGGCTCGGCAATTCGGGGCGGATCCTGGTGCGCCCGTCAGGCACCGAGCCCCTGATCCGCATCATGGCCGAAGGGGACGATGCCTCCCTGGTGCGTACGCTCGTTGACGAGTTGGTCGATGTGGTGGGCGCGCACGGATAAGGGCGCCAGCCGTCAGGCGCGATTGTACCGGATGAACGGGGTGAGCGTGCCGATCCGGTCATAAAGCTTGCGCGCTCCGTGGTTGAAGTCCTGGGTCAGCCAGTAGACCGAAGGGGCGCCGGCGGCGTCCGCGGCGTCGTAGACGGCTTCGATCAGCTTGCGGCCCACACCCTGCCCGCGCACCTGCGGCGCCGCATAAAGGTCCTGCAGGTAGCAGACCCGTTCGATTTTCCAGCAGTGTGGGTGGAAAATGTAGTGGGTGAGCCCAACGGGCCCGTCTTCAGATTCCGCAATCAGGCCGCGGGGGGCTGCATCGTCGTCGGCAAGCAGGCGCGCAAAGGTGGAGGCGTAGACGGCGTCCGGCACGCTGGTCTCGTAAAACTCAAGGTATGCGGTCCATAGGCGGCGCCAGTCGCCTTGGTCATTCGGCGTCAGCTTTCGAACGGCGACTGTCATGGAGCTGCTCCCCTTCGTCCGGTGTGGCTGCGTAATCGGCCACGAAGCGCAGGTGCCGCAAGGGGCGGACCGCACGTGTTCCGGCTTCGTAGATGGGATGCCGCTTATAGCGCTCCAGCGCTGCAAGATCGTCGAACGTGGCGTGGAGGACCACGTCAATTTCATGGGAGATGGCGTCGCGCTTGTTGTTGCGCTCCACCTCGATGGAGCGCACTTCAGGGATCGCCGCATAGCCCCGCAGGGTGTTCACGACGAAGTCGACCCGTGCGGGGTCGGGGATGCTGAAGAAGACGATGTGTCGGATCACGGGAATGACGTCTGACGCTGACGCTCACCGGTTAGCGCGTCTCCGGCCCGTCCGCTACCCGGTGTGACGTTTGCGCGAGCGGGCCGGGTTGCGCAGGCGCACGTAGAGCGCACCGCTGCCGCCGTGGCCCATTCCGGCCTGGCCGATGCCGACGATATGACGCGCCAAATCGCGCCGCTCCAGCCACACTGGGACGGATCTGCGCAGCACCCCAGAGCCTTCTCCGCCGCGCCCTTTGCCGGTGATGACAAGCACGGTGCGGCAACCGCGTGCAGCAGAGCCGACAATGAACCGGCTGAGCGCCTCGTGGGCGCGGTCCTGTGTCATGCCGTGGAGGTCGATGCGCGCATCGATGCTGTCAAAACCCTTTGCAAGCTTGCGCTTGGCTTTTTTGTCGATCTCGCCGAGGCCGCGCGCGGCGGGGGTTCCGTCCGCGGCCGGCTGCTTAGGCGGGCTTTGGGGTTTTGCTGCAGCCGCGGGCGGTTTTGGCGGCGGCTCTTGAGGGGCCGGCTTGGGCTTTGGATCAGCGCTTTGCGGGGTTTGCCGCAGTGGAACGATGGAGCGCGCCACTTTCTCCCACAGCGCCTTTTCGTGGGAGCGCAGGACCCGCTTTCTCATGTCGGCCAGCGCGGCTGGAAGACTGTGAGACGGCCAGCGGCCTTCATGTCGCCAGCCTCGGAGCCCGCCGCCGCGCCGCTGCCGAAGAAGATGTCCCCGCGTGCCGGGCCGATGATGGCGGACCCCGTGTCCTCGGCAATCATGACGCGTCTGAACGCAGCGCCGCCGGGGAGCGTCGTCTCCACGAACAAGGGCGTGCCGTCGGCGATGAAGCGTCGATCCACGGCCAGGCTGCGGAGCGGGACGAGTGGCACGCCTCCACCCGCAATGGGACCAAGGTCAGGCCCGGCACTTTCCCGCTCGCGAAAGAACACGAAGGAGCGGTTGGCTTGGAGCGTGGGTGTAACGAGCGCTGGATCGGCGGCGAGGGCGTCGCGGATCGTCTGCATGGTTGCCCCGCCTTCCGGCAGGACGCCTTGGTCGATGAGCACGCGGCCGATGGCCGTGTAGGGATGGCCGGTCTTGCCGTGGTAACCGATGCGCACTTGTGAGCCGTCCGCGAAACGCAGGCGCGCGGAGCCTTGCACCTGAGCAAAAAACGCATCCACCGGGTCCGCGACGTAGGCAAGCTCCAGCCCGCGGCCTGAGAGGGTGCCTGCCTCAATAGCGGCCCGGTCAGGCATGGGGGCGAGCCTGCCGTCGGCAAGGCGTTTGGCGAAGGTGCCGTCTCCGGGCAGATGGCTGAGCGGTTCGGTCCGCGTCAGTTCCGCAGGGCGGCGATAGAGCGGTGTCTGAAAGGGGCCTTCGGCGGATCGGCGGGCTTCAATGATTGGCTCGTAGTAGCCGGTGAAGAACCCCGCGGAGGGGACCCGGCAGGGTTCAAACAGCGCTTCGACAAGTTGAGTTGGGCTGAGGCCAGGCGCGTCCTTTGAGAGCGCGGCGATCTTGTCGGCAAATGCGCCGAGCCAGGGCGCCTGATGGGGCCGCTTGGCGACGAGCGGATCTGTGTGGCGCATGACACCCTGCACGAGCGCAGTGGCTTCGCCGTCGCACCAACCATGCAGATCGTGGAACGTTCCTGCGGTGTGCGACCCGGTGGCTGACGGCGCGCCCGCCATTGAGGTTGCAGCGCGCAGGTGCCGTCAGGCCGATTCGGTCGCCACCAGCGCCCAGTTCGGGTCGGGGGAGTTGGTGTCGCGCTCGAAGGTCCACACATCGACCACGTCGATCACCTTGTTGGGATCGCCGCTGATCAACTCGCTGTCCTTGTTGTAGGTGGCGGTGATCATCTTGCTTTCGATGCGCAACGTGATGCGCGCGTGCGCGTCTTTCAGCACCGCGTCGGAGATTTCGATCTTGTCGATCCCGATCAGGGTGGTGGACATGGTTTGCCCCGAGGACTCGCGCGCGGCAATGGCGCTGTCGAACCCTTCGTATACCTCCCCCGACAGGAGCGGCTTGAGCTGGGCGCGCTCACCGTTGGCAAAGGCGGTCACAATCATCTCATAGGCGACCGACGCGCCTTCGGTGAACCGTTTGGGCTCGAAGGAGGGATCAGCTGCGATGATGTTGCTGAGCGCAGTGAACAGCGGCGTGTCCTTCTGCGCGACGCCCTTAAGGCGCTCGTCAAAGTCCGGCTCGGGCTGCGCGTCGGCGCCGTCCCCGGCCTGCTGGCGGGGCAGTGAGACGACATTGTCCCGGCCTGGATCGGCGTTCTCGTTGCTCTGCCGCGCATAGGGGTCGTACGGCGGGCGCTCGTTCCCCGTCCGGCGGCCCAAGACGCTGCGCAGGCGCAGAAATATCGCGACTGCAATCGCGAGGATGATGAGATTCTCGATCCCGAAGAAGTCACTCATTCAAATCAACCTGTCCGCTCT
Organism: Pseudomonadota bacterium; assembly: GCA_039178655.1. Classification (GTDB taxonomy): domain Bacteria; phylum Pseudomonadota; class Alphaproteobacteria; order Rhizobiales; family Amorphaceae; genus Acuticoccus. The sequence goes on from JBCDFB010000105.1 coordinate 6,602, forward strand.
CGGAATTGAGCGTGCTGCGTCCATCCGAGCGTTCGGCGACAGCCCCACCAAATACGTAAGACGTTGCATCCGCGCGAACAGGGGCAAAGCCGGCAGCGCGACATCCATGACACTAAACCTAAGCAATGACCGCGTCCAACCCAAGCTTTGTGGTTAGCGCACCCGCCGTTCGCACAAACCACCTCAACGTCCCATATGCAGGAGGTGTCTGTCTGAAAGTGGTGCCCGTGGTCCGTATCCTCTTGTTTTTGGTGCTCGTCGGCGTTCCGATCGCCGAAGTGTCGGTCTTTTTGCTCGTTGGGAGCATCATTGGCGCGCTTCCCACCATCCTTTTGATTGTGGCGACGGCGGTTCTCGGCATGGTCCTTCTGCGGCGCCAGGGGCTTTCGGTGCTCGCCCAATTGCAGGCGGACCTGCGGGCCGAGCGTGTTCCGGCGAAAGCAATGGGTGAAGCGGTCACCATAGCCATTGCGGGCGTTTTGCTCTTAACGCCGGGCTTCATCACCGATGCTATTGGGTTTGCGCTGTTCATTCCGGCGGTTCGGCGTCGTCTATGGCGCAAGCTCGGGTCAGGGTTCAAGGTGGAGCGCGCGGAATACCGGCAGCGCCGTTCGGATGCGTCAAGCATGAACGAGCGCGTGATCGAGCTTGATGAGGGCGACTACCGCGCTGCCCCCTCCAACGACACGCCTTGGCAAGGTCCGCCGCGCGATTAAGCTTTCGCGCAGCGCAAGGCTGGGCGTCTCCTGCGGTTCTGCGCCGTTGTAAGGGTCAGGACGCCGTGCTAGCTGCGGCGGTAAATCTCAAGAAAACTCGACGACTTCGACGGAGCGACTATGAGCGACAGCACGGGAACCGATCCGGCCGCCACGGGTGAGGCGCAACAGCCCACAGTGCGGGTGCTTGCGCAGTACGTGAAGGACCTTTCCTTCGAGAACCCCCGGGCGCCCGTCTCCCTCCAAAAGAAGGATAGCACTCCGCCCATCAATATTGGCGTGAATGTGGGTGCGCGCGGCCTGTCCCAGACCGACTACGAGGTGACGCTGTCGCTGGAAGCAAAGGCCGGCGATGCGGACGCCATCAACTTTGAGGTGGAACTGCAGTACGCGGGCGTCATCCGGATCGACAACATGAAGCCGGAGCATGTGCAGCCGTTCCTGCTGATTGAAGGGCCGCGCCTCCTGTTCCCCTTTGCCCGTCAGATCTTGGCCGATGCCGTGCGCAATGGCGGCTTCCCGCCCCTGATGGTGGACCCCATCGACTTTGTGGCGCTCTACCGCAAGAACCTTGAGCGCGCCCAGGCCCAGCAGGCCGAAGCGGCGAAGCCGAACTAACCGACGAACCCCACCACTTCGCGGACGGTTTTAAGGTTTGGCGCGGCGATTTCCTCAGCGCGGGCTGCGCCGGCGGTCAAAACACCGTCCAGGTGCTGAGGATCGTCCAGCAGGCGGTTCATCTCCGCATTCATCGGCGCGACGACGGTGACGGCCAGCTCCGCAAGGGCTGGCTTGAAGGCGGAGAACAGTGCTCCGCCATGCTCGCGCAGCACCTCGTCCTTGGTGGTTCCCGCAAGCGCTGCGTAGATGCCGACCAGGTTGTCCGCCTCGGGCCGTTCCTTCAGCCCGGCGGTCTCGCTGGGAAGGGGTTCCGGATCGGTCTTCGCCTTGCGCACCTTCTGGGCGATGGTGTCTGCATCATCCGTCAGGTTGATGCGCGAATTGTCGGACGCGTCGGACTTGGACATCTTTTTTGAGCCGTCCCGCAGGCTCATCACGCGCATGGCCGGGCCTTGGATCACCGGCTCCACGAGCGGAAAGAACCCGTCGGGGTACCCCATCTGCGCCAG